>NZ_CP030828.1:0-255000 GCF_003597675.1 Neorhizobium sp. NCHU2750
ATGGCCGCATCGGCTAAAAAATCGAATTCGCCCAAGGGTGAAGGTCTGACCGAGGAAAGGCTGCTCGCCGACGAGGCGATCGCGCGCGATGCGCGGGCCCTGTCCGAGCAGCTCAAGGCGATGCGGGAGAGGCTTTTCCCGCCGCTTTCGAGCAAGACACTGCGCAGCTTTTCGTCCGGCGAGGCCGCCAAGCTGATTGGCGTGTCCGATGGCTATTTGCGTCAGTTGTCACTGGCCGGTGAAGGGCCGCAACCCGAGACCGGTGCCGGCGGCCGCCGCTTCTATTCGCTTGCCGACATCAATGCCTTGCGCTCGCATCTTGCCGAGCAGGCGGTGGCCAAGGGCAATATCGCCAAGGCCCAATCCTATCTGCCCAAGCGCGATGCTGCGCGAAACGAGCATCTGCAGGTGATCTCGGTCACCAATTTCAAGGGCGGATCGGGCAAGACGACGTCGGCCGCTCATCTGGCACAATATCTGGCGCTGACCGGCCATCGGGTCCTTGCGATCGATCTCGACCCGCAGGCGTCTCTGTCTGCGCTTTTTGGATATCAGCCGGAATTGGATCTCACCGGCAACGACACGCTTTATGGTGCGATCCGCTATGATGACGAGCAGCGTGCGCTTTCCGATATTATTCGGGGCACCTATTTCCCCGGCCTCGATCTGGTGCCCGGCAATATCGAATTGCAGGAATTCGAGCATGTGACGCCGCAGGCGCTCGCCAACCGGCAAAGCGGCAAGGACAGCGGGCCACTATTCTTCGCCCGTATCCAGGCGGTTCTGGCGACCGTCGAGCAGGATTACGATGTTGTGGTCATCGACTGCCCGCCACAGCTCGGTTACCTGACATTGTCGGCGCTTTGCGCATCTACGTCGGTCATCGTCACGGTGCATCCGCAGATGCTCGACGTTGCCTCGATGAACCAGTTCCTGTTCATGACGTCCGATCTGCTGTCGGTCGTGCGCGAGGCAGGCGGCACGCTGAATTTCGATTTCCTTCGCTATCTGGTGACACGGTTCGAGCCGAATGACGGCCCGCAGGCACAGATCGTCGGCTTCATGCGTTCGCTCTTCGGCGATCGGGTGCTGACAGCCCCGATGCTGAAGTCGACGGCCGTCTCCGATGCGGGACTGACGAAGCAGACGCTTTACGAGGTTGGCCGCGAGAATTTTACCCGTTCGACTTACGACCGCGCGCTCGAGGCGATGAACGCGGTCAATAGCGAGATCGAAACTCTGATCCACTCGGCCTGGGGCCGATAGGCCAGGCGAGCGAGAGGGAAGGAAGGTTTCAAAATATGGCAGGCAGCCGCAAAAACGAGTTGAGGGCACTTTTTGGAGGCGGGCTCGCGCCCGGAGCCGAACCCGCGCCTGAAACGAAGTCGGTGCCGGTCGATGAGGCTCGGGCTCCTTCAATCATGCCCAATGCCGTGGGACGCAGTTCGTCCGGCGCAGTCAAGGCGATGGGCCTGTCGCTCAATGCCATGAGCCGCGAAGTCGAAGAGGCACGGATCCTTCGCCAGGCGCTGAGCGAGGGTGAGCGGATCGTCACCATTCATCCCGACAAGATCGATTCATCCTTTGTCGAGGATCGCCTGCGGCTGGATGACGAAGACGATGAAGATCTCGCAACGCTGGTGGATAGCATCCGCGAAAGCGGTCAGCAGGTCCCGGTTCTGTTGCGCCACCATCCCGACAAGCCGGGGCACTATCAGACGGCCTATGGTCATCGACGCATTCGCGCAGCTTCGCGACTGGGTATCGAGGTCAAGGCGATCGTCAGGACGCTGTCCAATGACGAACTGGTTCTGGCGCAAGGCAAGGAAAATGCCGAGCGCCGTAACCTGTCCTTCATCGAACGCGCGGTTTTTGCGAAGAACCTGCTGGCTTACGGTTTTGATCGCAAGGTCATCGGCGATGCTTTGTCGGTACAGAAGAGCGAACTATCGCGGCTTTTGCAGGTTGTCGATGCCGTTCCAGACGCTGTTATTCGGGCGATTGGTGCTGCGCCGAAGGCCGGACGCGAACGCTGGATGAAGCTCGGAGAGTTGCTTGGTTCCGAGGCCGGGCAGTCTTCGGCAGGCGAGGAGACGCAGAGCGACGCCTTTCGCATGTCGGGCAGCGACGAGCGTTTTCAGCGCCTGTTCGACCGCTTGTCCAAACCGCAGAAAAAGGCGCCTGTCGAGCCGGTGCCCCTGACCGATCGCAATGGCAAGGTGTTCGCACATTTGCGTATGGAAGGAAAAACAAGGCGGATCGAATTCGCGACCGTGGTCGATGCCAGTTTCGTCGACGATGCAGCGAAGGCGCTCGTCCAGCAGTATAACGCATTTCTCGCCAAGCCAGCCCGCAGGAAGGGCTGATAGTCGAGGAAACACGGAAAATGTCAGGCAAGAAAGGAACCTGAGAGAGCAAGAAAAAAGGCCCCCAAAACGTCACCGTCCTGGAAGCCCTCTTCAATCTAAGCAGTTCAAGAGAATCACTTCCGATGCCCAAAGTCAAGAGTCGACGGCGATTAAGCCGCTTTCGGCGCGATGAACTGTGGGTAACTGTGCGTCCGACGGCCACTTGCCTCCGAACGGAGACGCATATGGTAGAACGAATGGCAACGACGCCTTTTGGCGGCGCGCGGTTTTCTGCGCGAAATTTTGCCCTGCAGACGGAAGTCGAACGCCGGCAGGAAAGCCTGCGCAACGGCGACGCCGGAAACTTGAAGGGCAAGTCCGAAAAGTGGCAACTGATCAGGGCACTCATTGAGGCCCGCGATGTCTATGGTCTGTCGGACCGCTCCATCATGGTGCTCGAGGCACTGACGACATTTCATCAGGACAGGGAACTGGACGGTAGCGCGCCGATCATCGTCTTCCCCTCCAATGTCGAACTGTCGATCCGCTCGCGGGGCATGTCTCCCGCGACATTGAGGCGGCATCTGGCAGCTCTCGTAGAGCAGGGCTTCATTTTCAGACGCGATAGCGCAAACGGCAAACGCTTCTGCCGGCGTGATGAAAATGGCCAGGTAGAGGATGCCTTCGGGTTCGACCTGGCGCCCTTCGCACTGCGTGCCGAGGAGATACTGGCATCGGCAGAAAAGGTCAGAGCTGAAAATAAACGGCTGGCGACGCTCAGGGCAGAAATGACGCTGCATCTGCGCGATGTTGCGAAGATCATAGAGGCCGCTCTTCATGAAGGCCGTAAAGGTGAGTGGCTTGATTTCCAGGAACGCTTGGCAGCACTCTTCGTTCGGCGGTTGCGGCAGATGGACGGAATGGATCTTGAACGGCGACTTGCAGATCTGGTCAGACTGAGGGCAGAGGTCGAAACACAGTATCTCGACGGTTTGTCTGAACAAGAAATGAGCGCCAATGACGCCCTTTTTGAGCGGCATATTCAGAATTCAAAAACAGACCCAAATATTGAATTAAGCGGCCAAGAACAAATAAAGCGGCAGGCGCCCTCTGCGGGAGCTAAACGCAAACCTCGCGAGGAGGCTATATCGCTAGACGAGTTTCTGCAGCGCTGCCCGCAGATGGGTGACTATGTGAAGGGTGGCATACACGACTGGCGCGATGTTCTTGCCGCAGCCGAGCTGGTTCGCTCTATGCTTGGCGTAAGTCCGAGCGCTTGGGTGGATGCACGTCAGGCGATGGGAGATCGCACGGCAGCAATTGTCATCGCGGCCATGTTGGAGAAGGCGGAAACTATTCGTTCCGCCGGTGGCTATTTGCGAGAGTTGAGCCGAAAGGCGCAAGCCGGGCGGTTCTCGGTAAGGCCGATGTTGAATGCTCTCAGAGTTTAAGTCGTGACGCCGGCGCTTCCCGTTGCGCGATTGGAGGCTAACTTTAGACAGCGGCGGCTGTCCGCGGCAAAGTTGCTGACAGCCGACCAGTTACGAGGGAATTGCACCGGATACCGAGCTGCGCTTTTGCAGCCTCGGTGTGTTAGCAGGGACAAATAGCATTACAGGGAAATGGCAAACGATGACGACCCTTATCATAGGTAGCTACACACATTCTCTTCCGCATGTAGTGGCGAAAGGAAGCGGTGTTTCCTTGCTCAGGCTGGATGGCGAGACGGCGCGGATTGAGCCTGTCGACGTGATCGGTGCTATCCGTAATCCCACCTACCTTGCTCTCTCCCCGGATGAACAAACGCTCTATTGCGTTGAAGAGCTTGACCAGAAGGATGGTGCCGCAGTGGCGATCCTGAAGCTGGACGTTGATCAGGACCGCTGGTCGGTATCTGATCGGTTCCCTGTCCCTGGCGATGCGCCTTGCCATGTCTCGGTTGATGAGAGCAGCAAGTGGCTGTTCATATCCAATTACGGGTCCGGAAATTTCATCGCCTACCCTCTCGGAGCGGACGGTCTGCGAAACCGCGAGGGGATTGATATCAGGCGCGCCGGGCGGGGCGCCAATCCCGACCGCCAGGAGGGACCGCATGTTCACCAGGTCACGGTGTCGCCGGACAATCGATATGTCCTGATCTGTGATGCAGGGACGGACGAGATCGCCAGATATCCCCTGTCGGAAGAGGGGCCGGAAAGCCAGCCCGATCTGGCGATCAAGGCGAAGCCAGGCAGTTTACCTCGCCACCTCACCTTTTCCAGAGATGGCAAATATGTTTTTGCCCTGCAGGAACTCGGCTGCACGATCACGCGCTACGCTTATGCGGATGAAGGGTTGCAGTTGCTGGGTGAGATTTCCACCTTACCGGCCGGCTATGTGGGCATGTCGGCCGGGGCTGCGATCCATCTTCACCCAAATGGTCGCTTCCTTTATGCGTCCAACCGCGGAGACGACAGCATTGCGGCCTTCGAAGTCGGAGAGGAGCGAGGCGAGCTTGTTTCAATCGGGTGGTTTTCGACCGGCGGACGAACGCCGCGGGATTTTGCCATCGATCCTTCCGGCCGTTTCCTTGTCGCCGCGAATCAGGACAGTGATACGCTCGTGGTCTTTTCGATTGACCCGGCGAGCGGAGCACTTTCGTCTGTTGGCGATCCCTATTCGATCGGGACGCCGGTCTGCGTCCTCTTTGCCGGAAATTGAACATTGGGCCGCGCTTCTTAAGGCGCGGCCCTAGTCCGGAAAAGGGTCAGGCCGCAACCACGAAGATCTTGCGAACAGTCTCAATGGTTTTCCAGGTGCCGACGAAACCAGGTTTCATGACGAAGCTGTCGCCTGCGGAATAACGAACCGGCGTGCCGCCTTCTTCCGTAAGTTCCACCAGGCCGGACAGGATGTAGCAGAATTCGAAGCTTTCCCCCTTGATCGACATGTTCTCGCCCGGCGTCGATTCCCACACACCAGTGCGGATCTTTCCGTCCCGGGCGGTGTCCTGCAGCCAGGTGCTATAGATTGGATCACCCGCGATCAGTCTGTCGGGAGCGGCCTTGCTGGTCTGGGGCGTGAATTGCGGATCTTTGTCGAGAGTTACGAGAAGCGACATGTTTTTCCTTTCAGTCAGAGTATGCAAAAGGTCATCTGCCTGCTCTGTGGGCAGAGCAGGCAGAAAGCGGAAAGCAGCGGATTGTTCGGAAGATCAGAGCAGGCCAGCGTCGCGCATCCGATACCAGGTGACTGCTGCGGCGAGATAAAGTTGCTGCAGTCCATGGAACGGTATCGGTGAGAGCTTCGTCAGCGGGAAGGGCAGAACGCGGGGGTCGCGTGTGATCTGATAGCGGGCAAGTGCAGCTCCCATCGAGGTTTCCAAGGCGACGCCTCGGCCTTGGCAGCCGATATTGATGAGCAGGCCGGGTTCCGGTTCATGCACATGCGGAAGGAAATCACGCGTGACCGCGACGTGCCCACACCAGTGATGGTCGAAGGATATGCCCTCAAGCTGGGGAAACATTCGAGGCACGATGCGTTCGAGATGAGCCCAATCGCTTTTGGACGTCGGTTGGCGGAAGGGACCGCGCCCACCCATGATAAGGCGGCCCGTATGATCGCGGCGAAAGTAGAGGAGCAGATTGCGCGTATCGGAGGAGACCTGCCCACCCGGCATGACGCTATCAGATTGTGCCCAGGTCAGGGGAACGGTTGCGACCTGATAGGTGTTTGGCGTAATCACGGTGCTGGCAAGTTGCTGCGAGAGTTCGCGCGTATAGGCATTGGTGCAAACGATCACGGTTTTCGCGGTGACCGCGGGCCCCTTCGCTGTCGCGACTTTCCATGATGCACCCTGGTGTTGCCAGCCGGTCACGACCGTCTGGCCGAAGATCTTTGCACCGGCCGCAAGTGCGATGCGGGCCAGTTCGCGGGCGTAGCTCTGCGGCTGCAGACCGCCACCGCGGGGATCGAGCCAGCCGCCCTTGTAAGCCTGTGTCCCCAAAAGCTCGGCCACTCCGGACTTGTCGAGAAGTCTCGCGCCTTCGACGCCGCGGCGCTGCCATTGCCGAACGCGCGCTTCGACCGTCTTCATAACCTCGTCATTATGAGCACCCTGAACCCAACCCTTGCGGACATGCGGAACGGAGAGATTTTCCGAGGCGATGAGATTGAAGACCTGATCGGTTGTCGATCCGGCAAAGGTCGCGACGGCCCGGCCGGCATCTCCACCGAACTTTGCTTCGAGCTCATCGGGATCGTATTTCAGCCCGGCGATAACCTGTCCGCCGTTGCGACCGGAGCCACCCCAGCCCGGTTCGCGTGCCTCAAGCACGACGACATTGACGCCGGCCTTGGCGAGGTGGAAGGCGGTCGAAAGGCCGGCATAACCTGCACCGATGATCGCGACATCGGCATTGCAGCTGCTATCTAGCGGAGGTGTCGCAACCGGCGGGACGGCCGTATCGGCCCAGAGTGACGGAGAGAGAGGGAAAAGTTCGCTGGACATGGCTTCCTCAAGATCACGAGTGTCTGTGGATAGGGCCGCCGGATGGCGGCCCTACCTCTCTCAAACGTGTTCGATGACCCGCCGCAGGAAATCCTGCGTGCGCGGGTGTTTGGGATTGCCAAGCACGTCCTTGGCCGGGCCCTGTTCGACGATGACGCCACCGTCGAGAAACAGCACGCGGTCCGCGACGTCACGGGCAAAACCCATTTCATGGGTCACCACGACCATCGTCATGGCCTCGTCGGCAAGGCTTCGCATGACGGCGAGAACCTCTCCCACCAGCTCCGGATCGAGCGCCGATGTCGGTTCGTCGAACAGGATCGCTTTCGGCTGCATGGCAAGTGCGCGCGCAATGGCGACGCGCTGCTGCTGGCCGCCGGAAAGCTGGCCGGGATAGGAGTTTTCCTTGGTCGAAAGGCCGACGCGATTGAGAAGGTGGCGGCCGCGTTCGACTGCCTCGGAGCGCCGCTCGCCCTTCACGAAGATTGGTCCCTCAATGACATTTTCCAGCGCCGTGCGATGGGGGAAAAGGTTGAAGCGCTGGAACACCATCGATACATGGGTGCGGATGTAATTGATCGATTTCTGGCGGGGATCGACGGTTCGGCCTTCGAAGGTGATGGAGCCCTTCTGATAGGTTTCCAGCCCGTTGATGCAGCGCAGGATCGTCGACTTCCCTGAACCCGATGGACCGATCAGGCAGACCACTTCACCCTTGTTGACGGATGCTGATATGCCCTTGATGACCTCCAGCGTGCCATAGCTTTTGTGTACGTCGTTGAGTTCGATCATCGGCTTTTGCCTCCGAATTTCTTTTCCAGACGGCTGACCACGAGAAACAGCGGAACGCACATCACCAGATAGAGAATGGCAACCAGTGTGAAGACTGTGGCATTCTGGAAGGTCGAGGCGGCAATCAGCTTGCCCTGCATGGCCAGTTCGGCAACGGTGATGGTCGATGCCTGGGAACTATCCTTCAGCATCATGATCATCGTGTTGCCGTAAGGGGGCAGCGCGATGCGGAAGGCTTGCGGCAGGACCACCCGGCGCATCGTCATTGCCCAGCCCATGCCGATCGACTGCGCAGCTTCAAGCTGGCCTTTGTCGATCGCCTCGATCCCGGCGCGAAAATTCTCGGCCTGGTAGGCGGAATAGGCTATCCCGAGGCCGATGATCGCAGCGCTGAGCGCCGAAAGCGCGATCCCCATGTCGGGAAGCACGAAGTAGATATAGAAGAGTTGGACGATAATCGGCACGCCGCGAATGAAGTTGATGAAGACGCGGGCGATGAGATCGAGCACGGCGATGCCCGAGACGCGCATCAGCGCCCATATCATACCGAGCAGCGTCGACAGGACCAGGGAGCCGAGGGTCACGAGGATCGTCAGCTTCACGCCCTGAAGGAGGATCGGAAGATATTCGGTCGAATCCCGAAGAAAATTCTGCATGGGCCTTTTCTCCTTGCCTGGATGGCAAAGACAGAGTGTGGGAAAGAGGGCGCGCCGCTACGTCGCATGAATAGCGGGCAGCATGAGGCTTAGGCAGCGCCACACGTGCGACATGGCGTGGGCGGCGCTGCGGTGTTCCGGCGTCTGCTTTAAGATAGGCTTCGAAGATCGTTGGTGATCTTCGAAAAGATCTGTCAGAGGCCCCACTTCTTCACGATGGCGTCGATACGACCGTCAGCCTTCACCTTGGCAATCGCTGCGTTGAGCTTTGCCAGCCGCTCTGGGTTACCCTTGGCGATCGCGATCCCGATGTCGCCGGTCATGGTGGGCTTGTAGCTGGTCACGAGGCGTGTGTTCGGGAAATTGTTCTGGGCGATCTGATAGGCGACGATCGGATAATCCGCGAACGCAGCCTTGATGCGGCCGGCATTGACGTCGCGCATCATGTCCTGGATCGTCTCATAACCCTTCACTTCGGCAAACAGGCCGCTGTCCTGCAGCTTCTTGATGTAGATTGTGCCGATCTGCGCACCGATAACCTGGCCCTTTAACTCGTCATAGGAGACATATTGTGTGGTGTCCGACTTCGACACGAACAGGCCTTCGCCATAGCCGTAGATCGTGTTGGTGAAGTCAACCACCTCAGCGCGGGCAGGGGTGGCAAACATGGCTGCTGATATGGCGTCGATCTTGCCGGAGGTCAGCGAGGGAATGAGCGCCGACCATGCCAGCGGTTCGGTCTCGACATCGAAGCCGGCCTCCTTGGCGATTTCGGCCATGATGTCGACCATGACACCGGTCACCTTGTTGGTCTTGGTGTCGAGAAATGTAAAGGGAACGCCCGTCGGTGTGGAGCCGACCTTCAGCGTTTCCGCATGCGCCATACCGGAGATAGCTATGCCGGCGGCTATGGTGATCCCAGCCAGAATTGTCTTGAAAGTTGTCATCTGTCACCCCTTTTATTATGCCTGCCCCTTGGGCCGGTGCTTTACCGTTTTTCAACGATTTTTTCATCGTTGTGAAAAAAGCTAGCATTGACTAAATTTGATGACAAGCAATTTTCACTTCCGTGAAAAATACCGTGGGGAAGACCGAGTGCCTGAAAGCAATGGCAGCCGCGATAAACGGCGAGATAACATGGATTCAGATACGCCGGAGGCCGGAGGCTCGATGCATATCGAGGCTGACAGGACGATGGGAGAACGTATCCGCGCCCTTCGCCGGGAGAGATCTTTGTCACTGATGGATATTGCCCAGCGCACGGGTTATTCCGTCGGATATTTGAGCCAGATCGAACGGGGTCTTTCATCGCCGTCGCTACGCACGATGGTTGCATTGGGGGAAGCGTTTGGGATTGGTCTTTCGGGCCTGTTTTCGCGCGGTGCGTCGGCCAGCGAAGGCGACAGTGATGGAGTTGTCGTGCGCGCAAGTGAGCGCGGTCGCATGGACCTATGGCGGACCGGCATCGACAAGGCTATTCTGACACCTCATGACGAGGCCTTCGGCCTCGATCTCTACCTGATGAAAATTGCGCCAGGCGGCTTTTCCGACGAAGACTTCTTTGCGCATTCCGGCGAGGAGGCGGGAGTGGTGATCGAAGGGACGATGGAGTTGAACGTTGCCGGCAGTTCCTGGATGCTCCAAACAGGTGATAGCTTCCGGTTCGCCAGCAATCGACCGCACCGCTACCGAAATCCGTCCAGCACATTACCCACCCAGGTATTGTGGGCCACGCACACACCTATGGATCCGGCCAAGGGGACTCGCATGCCGCGCAAGCCGGTTCCCCTAAGGCAAAATCCGGACGGCACTTTTTCGGGCGGGCCAGCGGAAGTCGATCCTGGCGCTCTTAGCGACGAATGACGAGATGCCGCTGCGCCGTAGCGTATTCTTCGTTACACTTGGAAATAGAATGTACTCATCTACACATGCAGATCGCGTAATCTGTCTTATGGAACTGATTTGGTGGCGCAGATATCTGCTCACTCACATTTCCAGATGCCTTATGCCGCGGCGTTTGCTTGACGCTTCTGTGTCAGGCTCGGGATTTCCGCCAGCAATTCGTCGATCTGCTGTGCCTTGAGCGGCTTGGCCATGAGGAAGCCCTGGACCTCGTTGCACTGATCGGCCGCGAGAAGTGCGAGTTGCTCCTTGGTTTCGACACCCTCTGCGGTGACTGAAAGGCCCAGCGCTTTTCCAAGGCCAAGGATCGCCTGAACGATCGGTCTGGCACTTTCGCGCGTATCGAGGTCGCTTATGAAGCTTCGGTCGATCTTGATCACGTCGAATGGGAAGTTTCGCAAATAGCTCAGCGAGGAATAGCCGGTCCCGAAGTCGTCCATCGCCAGTTTGACGCCGAGGCTCTTCAATTCGTCCAGAACCTTGATGGCTCTGTCGGCGTCTTCAAGCAGCACACCTTCGGTAATCTCCAGTTCCAGCAATTCGGATTGCAGCCCGGATTGATCAAGCGCGTCCTTGACCGTCTTTACCAGATTGCCGTCCCGGAACTGGACCGGTGATACGTTGACGGAGACCCCCACGCCATCCCAGGAGGATGCGGTCTGGCAGGCGGACTTGAGGATCCAGTCGCCGAGCGGCACGATCAGGCCGTTCTGCTCGGCCAAAGGAATGAAGTCCGCCGGGCTGATGCGACCACGCTCCGGATGAGCCCAGCGCACGAGGGCTTCGACGCTGCGGATACGGCGCGCATGCGTGTCGAAGCGCGGCTGATATTCGAGATAGAAATGCCCGGCCGAAAGGCTGTGCCGCATGTCTTCGGCAAGCTTGCGCTGGGCGAGGATCTTCTCGTTCATCTCGGTCGCATAGAAGCTGTACTGGCCGCGGCCGTTCTGCTTGGAGCGATAGAGTGCGGCGTCTGCCGCGCGCAGCAGTTCGTCCGGCGTCGTGCCATCGGTCGGCGCCATGGCAATGCCGACCGACATGCCGACATGAATGTCGCCGCCGTCATGACGGATCGGCACGGCGACCACTTCATAGAGATGCTTACAGAAGCGTTCTATGCTTTCGACGGGCATGCCGGGAGCGGCGATGACGAATTCGTCTCCACCGACGCGGGCAACCATCTGATCCTCACGCAAGGCGCGCCGCATCCGGTCGGCGACCTCGCCCAGTACGCGGTCTCCGACATGGTGGCCAAACGTGTCGTTGATCGGCTTGAACCGGTCGAGATCGATGTAGAAGACGGCCATGTTGGCGCTTGCGCTGCCGAGGCCGTTATCCATGAAGGCCGAGAGTTTCACGCGGTTGGGCAAGGATGTTGCTGAATCATGCTGTGCCTGCCGCTTGGCATCGTCGAATGCTTCTGCCAGCGCCACATTCGAACTGACGTCGGTTGCATACTTGATGACCCTCGTCGGTCGGCCGTTGAAGTCGAGGATCGGATTGTAGGACGCCTGAATCCAGATTTCCCGCCCGTCTTTGCCGAGCCGCTTGTACATGCCGGAGTGGTATTCGCCCGATCTCAGGCGTTCCCAGAATTCTGCATAGTCGCTTTCGGAAGATGTATTCCGTTCGACCAGCAACGAGTGATGCTGTCCCCTCACCTCCTCGATTGAGTATCCGAACATCTCAAGGAAATTGGGGTTGGCGTCGATGATCGTACCGTCGAGCCCAAAGACGATCACACCCTGCGATTTGTTGATCGCTGCTATCTGACTTCCGTAGTCAGCCTGGCGGAGCTTCTGTTCGGTGACGTCTGTCGCGTATTTGACGATCTTGAAGGGGCGACCGTCCATGTCGAGTATCGGGTTATAAGTCGCCTGCAGCCAGAGCTCGCGGCCATCTTTGCCGATGCGCTTATATTCTCCGGCACGGTGACGGCCGGTGGCCAGATCGGCCCAGAAATCGCTATATTCTTCGCTGCGAGCATGATCGGCAGTGACGAACATGCGGTGATGCTGGCCCCGTACCTCTCCGAAGCGGTAGCCGGTCGCATTCAGGAAATTTTCGTTGGCGTCGATGATCGTTCCGTCGAGCTCGAAGGAGATCACGCATTGGGCATTGTGAATTGCAGCGATCTGCCCCTGATATTCGGACTGTAGCCGGCGCTCATTGGTAACGACGGAGGCGAACTTGATGACCTTTATTGGCTTGCCCGAGGCATCGAATATCGGATTGTAGCTGGATTGCAGCCAGATTTCACGATTTCCTTTGCCGAGCCGCTTGTAGAGGCCCGACCGGTGCTTTCCGCGCCGCAGATCTTCCCAGAAAATATTGTACTGCGCACCATGGGCATGGGCACCATCAACGAAGATCTTGTGATGGCGGCCGACGATCTCTTCCAGCGTATAGCCCGTGGCATCGAGAAACTTGTCGTTGGCGTCAAGTATGGTGCCATACATGTCGAAGGTGATGACGCTGTTGGACTTGTTAATGGCATTAACCTGCCATTCGTAATCCGCCTGACGCAGCTTTTCGGCGGTGATATCAGAGGCGTATTTCACGACCTTGACCGGCCGGCCTGCGAGATCGAAAATCGGGCTGTAGACGGCCTGCAGCCAGACGTCGTGGCCGTTCTTATGGATGCGGCGATAGTCACCGGAGCGATGTTCGCCGCCCGCCAGGGCCTTCCAGAACTCACGATATGCTTCGCTGTCTCGGGTATCGCTATCAACGAACATGGCGTGATGGCGCCCGACAATCTCGCCCAGATCGTAGCCCATCGTATCGAGAAACAGCCTGTTGGCTTCCAGCACCTTGCCATCCAGCGAGAAATGAATGACGGCTTGGCTTTTGATGATCGCGGCGATTTGGCCGCGCTCGTCAGAAAGCCTGGCTTGGTCCTCGGTCACATCGTGGATGACCTGGACAATCTCGGTGATTGAACCTTCTTCATCTGCCAGAGGCACATAACGCGAATGAAGCCAGAGTTCCTTTCCGGATTTGGCGATCCATAGGCTTGTCTGTTCCTTCGTCTCTCCCTGCCTAAGGGCATCCCAAAGCTCGATGCGCTGGTTGCGGCCATAGGAGCTCGAAATGAACATGGACGTATCGACGCCGATCAGGTCATCGAGATCGTAGCCCACCAGCCGGACGAATTGATGATTGGCTGATATGATCTTTCCATCACGCCCATATCTGACGGTGCCAAACAACTGGTTGAGGGCGCGCAGTTCTGCGGTCGAGGCGAAGGTGTCGGCGGATGATGGGAGGTTCACGGCGGCCTGAGCTTTGAGAGACGAATATCACATGATCGTCATAAGCCGCTAATTAAATGTAAAGTTCTGAACACATTAGGAAAATGCAACTATCGATCGCAATTTGGGTTCAACCGAATGATTGCGACGACATGCCGTAAACGATCGGCTGACCTCCGTCGCTCTCACCATAGCTGGCCTTGTCGGAGGTCACCATGGTCTTCACCGTGTCATAGACAGACATGCCGGATTGCTGCACGAAATTGGCGAAATCGCCGGTATCGAAGCGGAGGTCTATGCGCAGAAAATTGCCCACATGGGCGGCGACCTGTGGATGAGTGACGGCGATTGCGTCGGCATCGCAGGACGCAACGATGGGACCGACTACGTGGCCGCGGCCGAACCGGCGCCGCATGGAGTATGCTAGCAGGCGGTCACCGTCATAAAGGCCGTAACCGATTGAGCTGTCGAAAAGGCGATGTATGTGGACGCCCCGTTCCGCGCCGAAGGCGGGCGCGTCAAGTGTGACAACCGCATCGAGATCACTTCGATCCAGTCGCCTGACTGTCAATCCATCGGCCAGTGTCGGACCGGCCGGCGGGTTGATCGCTTCTCCCTGGCACTGAAATACGGTGCGCTGGGGACGAAAGCCGAATGACGCATAAAGCCGCCTCGCCTCCCGTGTTGAATTGAGGCGGATATCGCGGCCGGGACACTCGGCAAGCATGCGCTCCATCAGCCACCGGGCTGTTCCGTTCGCTTGTAGCCTGGGCGAAGTAATCAGCATGCCGAAGGTTGCGAAGGTATCGCCGTGTGGAAACCACATGGTGGAGGCGGATACGCGACCAATTTCGTCCAGCGCGGCAAAACCATGGCCGACGTCGCGGGCATGCTGCCAGTCTGCCGCCCGATGCGGCCAGCCGACTGAAATCGAGAGCGCCTGCAATTTGGGAAGCTCGATTTCGGTAATATCCACATAGCGCATTTCGAATGCATCGACATACAATGTCTTCGGTATATTCATATGCGTTCGTCACCCAGCCGCGATAGGACTTTCCCACAAGCTCAACGAAAGGCCTGCCTCTCCGAGAGCCTACACTAGACTGCAGTCGGCGAAACATTTCACTGCCGGAAAGAGTTCCGGCACAAGATTACACCGTATGAGGCCGACTTTCGGCAGCTATTCCGCTCCTTTGCCTCTACTCTTGGCACAGAAAAATTGAGGATTTGCCGTCGGCACGGCACGGGGCAGATGGGCTTGGCAGCGGCTATGGGTGAGACCTACGGCATTCTTGAGAAACTGGTGAGTTTCCCCTCTGTCGTCGGCACAGCCAATGGCGGCATCGTTGGATGGATCGCAGACTACCTGAAGTCTTTCGGCATCGATGCGCACATTCTTCCCGGACCTGAGGGGGACCGCTCGAACCTCTTCGCAACGATTGGCCCTGTCGATAAGCCGGGCTATGTCCTTTCGGGACATATGGATGTGGTGCCGGCTGTCGAGCCCGGCTGGTCGAGCAATCCCTTTCGCCTGAGACAGGATGGCGAGCGGCTCTATGGCCGCGGCACGACCGATATGAAAGGGTTCCTGGCGGCTGTCCTTGCGGCCGTTCCCGAGCTTGTGGCCTCTCCCCTCGCCCGCCCCGTTCATATCGCCTTCTCCTACGATGAGGAGGCCGGTTGCCGCGGCGTCCCGCACCTGCTTGCGCGGCTGCCTCAGCTCTGTACTGAGCCTCTTGGTGCCATTATCGGCGAACCGAGCGGCATGCGCGCCATCCTTGCCCACAAGGGGAAGGCAGCGGCGCGGATATCGGCAAAAGGTCGAGCCGGTCATTCCTCCCGACCGGATCTTGGCTTGAATGCGATCCACGCGATTGCCGACGTCCTTCAGGCGGCTGTCAATGCCGCAAACGAGCTGACGAAAGGCCCGTTCGAGACCGAATTCGAACCGCCCTACTCGTCGATTTCGGTCGGTACGATCCATGGGGGGCAGGCAGTCAATGTAATACCGGATCTCTGTATCGTGGAGATCGAGGCCAGGGCGATTTCATCCGCCGACCCGCAGGCTCTTCTGGCTCCCGTGCGCAAGGCTGCCGAGATACTCCGTGGGAAGGGTTTCGATATCAACTGGCAGTTGCTCAGCAGCTATCCCGCTCTGCTGCTCGACGCGGGGTCACCGCTTGCCGCACTTCTTGAGGAGCTCACCGGCAGCGCCCCGCTTGCGGCGGTGAGCTATGGGACCGAGGCCGGCCTCTACCAGCGGGCTGGAGTTGACGCGATTATCTGTGGACCTGGAGACATAGATCGCGCGCACAAGCCGGACGAATTCATACTGAAAAGTGAACTCGTTGCCTGCCAGACCATGATTACGAAGCTCGGCCGGAAGTTCCGCATCGAGACCTGACGACAGAGAGCCCACGATATGACTTTTCTTTTCCATTCCGATGCAATACGCGGCCAGATTTTCAAGGAAGCTTTCGCGCGGGAACTGCCTGATCTGCCCTATTCCATGGATCCCGCCACCGTGGATCCGGATGCCGTCCGCTATCTGATCACCTGGACCGTGCCGGAAAACCTGTCGCGCTATCGCAATCTCGAAGTGCTGTTTTCCACCGGGGCCGGTATCGACCAGTTCAGCGGCGCGTCGATACCGGATCACGTGAAGATCGTTCGCATGATCGAGGAAGGCATCGTACGGATGATGCAGGAATATGCCGTGCTCGGCGTGCTTGCTCTACACCGCAAGCTGCCAGCCTATCTGCAGCAGCAGCGGACGGAAACCTGGAAAGTGCTGCCACAGCCCCAGGCAGGAGAATGCCGCATCGGCGTTCTCGGGCTCGGCAACCTGGGACAGGCCGTACTCGACCAGCTGAAGCCTTTCGGGTTTCCGCTTGCGGGCTGGAACCGCTCCGAGCGCAACATCGACGGTGTGCGGACGTTCAGCGGGCGGGAGGGTCTCAAGACGATGCTGGCTGAGACGGATATCCTCATCTGCCTGCTTCCTCTTACGGATGAGACGCGTGGCTTCCTGAATGCTGATCTGTTCGACGCAATGCCGCGCGGCGCTCGCCTTGTCCATGTCGGACGCGGTCCGCAACTCGATCAGGATGCATTGCTTGCCGCTCTTGAAAACGGTCAGCTGGCGGCGGCGGTGATCGACGTCACCGATCCGGAGCCGCTTACCGCCGGACATCCGTTCTGGCATCACGAGAAGATCCTGCTCACGCCGCATATCGCCAGTGTCACGCAGCCGCATACGGCTGCACTTGCCGTGGTCGAGAACATGAAAAGGCTGCGCGCGGGGCTGGACCCGATCGGTCTCATCGACCGGCAGCGCGGCTACTAAGCTTCAACATAAAAGGTATTCTATGTCGCTTCTCAAGACCATCGATCCCAACCCGTCGTTTACGCCTGAAGAAGGGACTGCGACTGTCGAGAAACTCATCTCCGGCAATCCGCAATTCAAGACATGGGTGCAGGATGAAGCGCATGGCGAATTGATCAACACCGGAGTGTGGGAAGCGACACCCGGTGCAACGCATTCGATCAGGGGCGAGACATTCGAGTTCTGCCACATCATTTCCGGCGTTGTCGAAATCACGCCGAAGGATGGCGAGGCGGTCACCTATAAGGCAGGTGACAGCTTCATCATGAAGCCGGGTTTTGTCGGCGTCTGGAAAACGATCGAGACCGTCCGCAAGATTTATATCACCGTCACCCCCTGAGACTGATGATGGCCATTCGGTGGCTGGAGGCATAGTGATGACCCTGAGTTTTGATCCCGATAGCCTGATATTGCCTGTCGGGCATTTCATTGGAGGTCAGCTCCTGCCTGCTCAGGGCGTGCTGCCGATGCACAGGCCCTCCGACGAAAAGGCTTATGCCGATTGCCCGGTCGCAAATGTCGATCTCGTCGACCAGGCCGTACAGACCGCGAAAGCCGCCTTGAAGACCAGCAATTGGGGAGGTGTGCGGCCACGCGAAAGGCTGAATGTCCTTCATCGTTGGGCCGATCTCATCGAACAGGAAGCTGTAACCCTTGCCAGACTGGAAGCTATTTCGTCGACACGTCCCGTCGGCCAGCTCGTCTCCGGTGATATTGCGGTTTCGGCCGAGCAGATCCGCTTCTTTGCCGAGTTCGCCGACAAGGAAGGCAGTGATCTGGTACCGACCGACGATGCCAGTCTCGGGATGATTATGACGGAACCCTATGGCGTCGTGGGTGCCATCACGCCATGGAACTTCCCGATCAACATGGCGGCATGGAAGCTCGGCCCGGCGCTTGCTGCTGGTAATGCGGTCGTTCTCAAACCGTCCGAGATGACGCCGTTCTCAACGCTTTACCTTGCGGAACTGGCGGTCCGCGCAGGAATGCCCGCAGGTCTCATCAATATCGTGCTCGGCGACGGAATGACGACCGGCAACGCCATGACAGGGCATCCGGATATTGCCAAGGTGAGCTTCACCGGTTCCACCCGTGCGGGTTCGGCGATCATGGAGAATATAGCGCGTACCGGCATCAAGCCGATGACGCTCGAACTCGGCGGAAAGAGCCCGCAGGTCGTCTTCGCCGACGCGGATATCGGCAAGGCCGCGGCGGCGGTGACCGCAAGCATCATCAGCAATGCCGGACAGGCATGCGTGGCGGGATCACGACTTATCGTAGAGAAGAGCGCTGCGGCCGAATTGATCGATGCCATTCTGGTGAAGATGGCAGCGGTCACACCCGGTCCGACATGGGATGCAGAAAGCCGGTATTCGCCGATCATCTCCGACAGGCAGCGCTGGCGCATTGATGATATCGTCAAGGCATCTGTTGCTGCGGGTGCGCAATGCCTGACGGGCGGTCATTTTATGGACTCAGAAGGCTACTTCTACGCGCCGACTCTGTTGACGGCTGTCAACCAGAATTCGCCTGCCGTCATCGAGGAAATTTTCGGACCGGTGCTGACGTTGCAGACCTTCGAGGATGAAGAGGAAGCCATGATGCTGGCAGATCATCCGAGTTATGGCCTTGCTGCCGGGCTTTTCACCGGCGATCTTTCCCGCGCGATCCGACTCACGCGCCGACTGCAGGCCGGTACGATCTGGGTCAACCGTTATGGCCGCTCTCGCGACCACATATTGCCGACTGGCGGTTACAAGCAGTCAGGTATCGGCAAGGATCTTGGCCGGGAAGCATTCCAGGCCAACCGCAAGAGCAAAAGCGTTTTGATAAGCCTTTGAGGACGACGAAGATGAAGACACATACGATAGCTCTGATCCCGGGAGACGGTATCGGCCGCGACATGACCGCAGCGGCGTGGTCCGTATTGGAAAAGGCGGCCAGCGCGCATGGTTTTGCCCTCAAGGGGACGGAATTCCCATGGTCCTGCGCCTTTTACAAGGAGACCGGCGCGATGATGCCGGCGGGCGGCATAGAGACGCTGCGCGGTTTCGATGCGATCCTGCTCGGCGCTGTCGGCTGGCCGGCGGAGGTGCCGGATTCAGTGTCGCTCCATGGTTTGCTTCTGCCGATCCGCAAGAGCTTCGTGCAATATGCCAATATTCGTCCTCATCGACTGTTGGCGGGCGTCGAGGGTCCGCTGAAGGCAAGGGAATTCGATATTCTCTGCATCCGCGAGAATACCGAAGGGGAATATTCAGGAGCCGGTGGCCGCATTCATCAGGGCAGTTCGGACGAGGTTGCCGTCGAGACTTCGATCTTCACCCGTAAGGGCGTCGAGCGCATCCTGCGCTTCGCCTTTGAGCAGGCCCGCAGCCGTCGCGGCAAGCTTGCTTCCGTGACCAAATCGAATGCGCAGAAATACTCGATGGTGTTCTGGGACGACGTGACGAAGGAGCTCGCGGCTGAATATCCGGATGTTCAGGTTACCAGCTATCACATCGATGCGATGGCGGCGCGCATGGTGATGGCACCGGAAAGCCTCGACGTCGTCGTCGCGTCCAATCTTTTCGGCGATATCCTGACCGATCTTGGTGCCGCGATCCAGGGCGGGCTTGGCTTTGCCGCCTCAGCCAACATCAATCCCGAACGCAATGCGCCGTCGATGTTCGAGCCGGTCCATGGCTCTGCGCCTGACATTGCACATCTCGGCATTGCCAACCCGATCGCAACCGTCTGGTCTGGCGCAATGATGCTCGACCACCTGGGCGAGAAGGATGCGGCAGCCGCCGTGATGAAGGCCATCGAAACCACCACGGCCAGCGGGATCGGCACGGTGCCCGGCAAGGATCGCACGGACGCGATCACCACGGCGCTGCTCGCGGCCATCTGACATCTCATCAAGGATCCAATCGATGCGGAATTTGAACCTTCCATCCCTGTTTCGCCAGGAAGGCCTGATTGGCGGCAACTGGATTGCCGCGCGATCCGGCAAGACCGTCGACGTTACCGATCCGGCCACCCAGGCCGTCATCGGGACCGTGCCGGATATGGGCGGCGACGAGACGCGCGCTGCGATCGAAGCCGCTGACAAGGCCTACGGCGCATGGAAGCGCAAGACCCATGTCGAACGGGCCGCCCTGCTTGAAAAGTGGTACGGCCTGATGATCGAGCATATCGAAGATCTGGCATTGATCCTGACGACCGAGCAGGGCAAGCCGCTCGACGAGGCGCGGGGCGAAATCCGCTACGGAGCCTCCTTCGTCAAGTGGTTTGCCGAGGAGGCGCGCCGCATCGACGGCCATACGATCCCCTCACCCACTGCCGATCGCCGTATCCTTGTTCTGAAGGAACCCATCGGCGTCTGCGGTATCATCACGCCGTGGAATTTTCCCAATGCGATGATCACCCGCAAGATTGCACCGGCATTGGCAGCGGGTTGCACGGTTGTCGTGAAGCCATCCGAATTCACGCCCTATTCGGCGCTGGCGCTTGGCGTACTGGCCGAGATGGCGGGCATTCCTGCAGGCATCGTCAATATCGTCACCGGCATGCCGAAGGAGATCGGCAGCGAGATCATGGCCAATACGACGGTGCGCAAGATCTCCTTTACCGGTTCCACCCCCGTCGGCTCTTTGCTGATGCGCGGCGCGGCCGACAGTCTGAAGCGGCTTTCGCTCGAACTTGGTGGCAATGCGCCGTTCATCGTCTTCGATGATGCTGATCTCGATCTCGCCATCGAAGGTGCCATCATCTCCAAGTTCCGCAATGGCGGCCAGACCTGCGTCTGCGCCAACCGGATATTGGTACAGGCCGGCGTCTACGATCGCTTTGCCGAGAAGCTTACCGCCAAGGTCAATGCCATGAAGGTCGGCCCTGGCACCGAAGCGGGCGTTTCAATCGGCCCGATGATCAACAATGCCGCGATCGCCAAGATCAACCGCCACGTCGATGACGCGCTTGCCAAGGGCGCGACGATCATCACCAAAAAGGCGGATCTCCCAGCCGGCGAACAATATACCGCTCCGATCGTGCTGAGTGGCGCGACGACGGAGATGCAACTCGCCAGCGAAGAGACATTCGGCCCTGTTGCTCCCCTCTTTCGTTTCGAGACCGAGGAAGAAGCAATCGCAATTGCCAATGGCACGCCTTATGGTCTGGCTGCCTATTTCTATACCGAAAGCCTGAAGCGTGCGTGGCGTGTCGGCGAGGCGCTGGAATTCGGCATGGTGGGCCTTAATACCGGCCTGATTTCCACGGAAGTGGCACCTTTCGGCGGCGTCAAGCAGTCGGGTCTCGGCCGCGAAGGATCAAAGCTCGGTATCGAGGAATATCTTGAAGTGAAGACCTTCCACATGGGTGGTCTTTCCTGATGAGACCGGATTGATCTGCAGTAGAAATGAAATTGGGGTCGCTTTTGCGGCCCCAATTTGTATCGCCCCTGGCGCGGCAGACGCAGTGCCTGCAGGTCCGCAGTTATTGAATCTTGTCGAGCATCGTATAGTAAAGCCCGACAAATGGCAGGAACCAGGGCTTGCCGAAATGGCCGGGCACGGCTGGCCAGGCCAGATCCTTGACCGGATTTCTATCCGGCCGACCTAGGATTGCATCCGCCATCGTCATGCCGAGATGGGTGGAGAGCTGCGCCCCATGGCCGGAATAGCCCATGGCGTACCAGAGACCGTCATGATACCCGGCGCGCGGGTAGCGATCCTTGGTGATGTCGACGAGACCGCCCCAGCAATAGTCGATTTCGACCTTGGCAAGCTGCGGGAAGATCCGTGCAAGGCTGGCCCGCAGGATGTCGCCGCTTTTGGCATCCGAACGCTGATCGGATGTCGCCGAAAATCGCGCCCTGCCCCCGAAGATCAGCCGGTTGTCCGGCGACAGTCGCCAGTAATTGCCGATATTCATGGTGTTCACGCAGGTGCGATTGCCGGGCATCGTCGCGGCCACCTCCGCCTCAGTCAAAGGCCGCGTGGCGATGATGAAGCTGCCGACGGCCATGATGCGACGGCGGAAGTAGCCGAAGTTCGGGGTCGTATAGGCACCGCTCGCGACCAGCACGTTATCCGCGGTGACGACGCCTTTGGCGGTCTTGAGCCGATGCTGGGCTCTCTCCTGTGAATGCTCCGTGACGGACGCTTTTTCGACGATGATCGCACCACGACGGGCCGCCGCCGCGGCAAGGCCGGCGGCGTAGCGGCCCATATGCATCATCGCGCTTTTCTTCGACAACATGGCGCCGTGGAAGACTGCGCCGATTTCAGACCCGAGATCGGATGGGGACAGCAGTGCCGTGTCCGGATCGACTTCCGCATGTAGTGCTTCGAAATTCTTCGCCAGTCCCTCGAAATGCTGCGGCTTCGAGGCAAGCTTGAGCTTGCCGGCGCGGCGGAAGTTGCAATCGATGCCCTCCTCGGCAATCAGTGCCTCGAGCGTATCGATGGAACTGTCGAGTGCCTTGTAGAGGGCGATTGCCCGTTCCTTGCCGATCTGCTGCTTGGCTGCAAGATAACTATGCGCCAGGCCGTTGTTCAAATGGCCACCATTGCGGCCGGAGGCCCCGAAGCCGACGGTTTCCGCGTCCAGGACGATGACTTTGGCGCCGGCCATGGCCAGCTGCCTTGCAGCGCCAAGGCCGGTAAAGCCGCCACCGATGACGGCAACGTCATAGTGGCCCTCGATCGGACCTTGGACCGCATCTTTGAACGGTGATGCGGTGTCATGCCAGTAAGAGACGTATTTCATCGGCTTCGGCCTTTCCTATAGCCCGACGACACCCGGCAAGCCGGAAATGTCTGCGATTTCGGTATAGCCATAATAAGGGTTGGCCGGTTCATGGCCGCGATTGACCCAAACCTTGTTCTTGATGCCGAGGTCGTGGGCGGACATCAGATCGTAGCGGAACGAGGAGGAGCAGTGCAGGATATCTTCCGGCCCGCAGCCAAGCATGTCGAACATGTATTCGAACGCCTGGAAGCGTGGCTTGTAGGCATTGGCCTGTTCGGCCGTATAGACGGCATGGAACGGGGCGCCGAGCTTTGCGACATTGGATGGAATCTGGTCGTTCATGGCATTGGAGAGAATGACCAGCGGGATCTCCTTGGCGACCTTCGCAAGGCCTGCCGGCACATCGGCATGCGGACCCCAGGTCGGCACGCGCTCGTAGACCATTCTGGCATCTTCGTCCTTGAACGACACACCGTTGGCCTTGCAGGCGCGTTCGAGCGAATTATGCACGACATCGGCATAGGGTTTCCAGTCGCCCATGATCTCGTCGATGCGATAGGCGGCAAAGTTCTTGATGAACTGCAGCATGCGCGGCTCGTCCAGACGATCGCCATAGAGGTCGCGCGCGGCTTCCGCCATCTGGAAGTTGATCAGTGTTCCGTGGCAATCGAAGGTGATGTATTTCGGGCGGAAGGTGGACATGCGCTTCATCCTTGAATAGGGGCTCGGCGAGCCTTTCGGGTGATGCATGATAATAGAACCGCTATCTGCGCCTCTGCCGACTGATTTACCGGTCTTCGAAGCACAAAGTTTCGTATCAGGCAGCCGGTTTGGCATTTGCTTGCAAGAGCCGCGATGGAATGCCCGCCAGAAGCCGCCGTGTTCGCCTCGATCATGCTCATTGGCGGCATAAGATGCGGCAAGCACATATCGCTTTGGCGAAAGATACCACTCCTGCCGTTGCCTTCGGATAATCGTCCGGCTTTTTCCCCCTGACACTTGAAGAGAACACAGGGAGCATCGTCCATGCAGGTTGGCGAGATCGAGATTACGACTTTCTGCCCGGAGCATCTGGCTGCGGCCGTCCGTCTCTCCCAGGAGGCTGGCTGGCCTCACCGGCTTGAAGACTGGCAGGTCGCGCTGGAGTTGAGCAAGGGCATGGTTGCCATCGATGAGCATGGCAATGTCGTCGGCACGGTTCTCGTCACGCTTTATGAGCGGGATTGTGCGACAATCAATATGGTGATCGTCGATGCAGCTATGCGCGGCCGTGGTCTTGGGCGACGGTTGATGGAGGCCGCTCTGGCCTTCGGCGGCGAGCGGCCGCTCCGACTGGTTGCAACGCGCGAGGGACTTCCGCTTTACGAAAAGCTCGGGTTCCGGGAGGCCGGAACTATTCTGCAGCATCAGGGAATTGTGGCTGCCGTGGCAAGCCCGCCGAACACGGAGGTGGCAAAGGCAGCCGATCTGCCGGCAATCATTGGGCTGGATCGGCAGGCCTTCGGCGCGGATCGGTCGGCTCTGATGGCAAAGTTCTTCGCGATAGGAGAATTTGCCATCATCCGCCGCGCGGGCGGGATCGCCGGTTTTTCCTGCATCAGGCCCTTCGGTCGTGGCGATGTGATCGGGCCCGTTGTTGCCAGCGGCTTCAGCGACGCCGGATCGCTTACGTCTCATTTTCTGAGCCGTAGAGCCGGACGTTTCGTCCGCGTCGATACTATTGATGGCATCGGGCTCGGGCCATGGCTTGCGGATCACGCGCTTGGTCATGTCGGCGGAGGTGTTTCGATGATGCGCCCGCCCGTGGCGAGATCTGATGCTCCGGTGGCCAGGACCTTTGCCCTCGCCAGTCAGGCTTTCGGCTGATCAGGGGGCATCATGCTTGGAGATCGTAAATCAAAAGCGCTCCGGACAGCCGAATTTCCCCGGTGGCATACGGTGATCATCCGCTACGTTTTGGCTGATTTTCGGACCGATCCCTTATACCGCCAGCCGCCGATTTTCAGAATTTTCTGCCGCACCACCCCGTCGATTCGGAGAAAACGGCGGGCCTGAACTGTCAAACTTGATCCAATAACGGCCCACAACCTCGGAAAACCCGGAAAGGGAGAGGGAAAAAATCGAGGCCTGGAACAGCATAATATTCGGCATTCGGCCGCATCGCGTACCGTCTGCTCAGAAACCGGGATGCTAACGTGACGAAACCTCTGAATACATTCAAATACCTGACCTTTGATGTTGTCGGAACATTGATCGATTTCGAAGGCGGGCTGACATCCTGCCTGAAAGAGATCGGTGCCGAGGCCGGCGTTGAGGTCGACGGCGAACAGGCGCTGGCACTCTATCGTGCAGCCCGCTATTCCGACGCAACCGATCTGTTTCCCGACGATCTGGTGCGCGTCTATATGGTCATCGCGCCAGAACTCGGCCTGCCGGTGGAGAAGGCCTTCGGCGAGCGGCTGCGGGATTCGGCCAAGAGCTGGAAGGGGTTTCCCGACAGCGCGAAAGCGCTAGCCGAGTTGAAGAAGCATTACCGACTGATCGCCATGACCAACGCGCGGCGCTGGGCGTTCGATTTCTTTTCCGCCGAGCTCGGTCATCCGTTCCACGCGGCCTTCACGGCAGACGATACCGGTACCGAAAAGCCCGATCCGGCCTTCTTCCACCAGGTATTTGACTTTGTCGGCGGCGAAGGTGCGAGCAAGGATGACATTCTTCATGTCGCCCAGAGCCAGTACCACGATATCGGTGTTTCGCGGCAGCTTGGCATGACCAATTGCTGGATCCAGCGGCGCCATGCGCAAAAGGGATATGGCGGCACTATCGAGCCGGCCGAATTCACCAAGCCCGACTATCATTTCACTTCGATGGCCGAACTGGCCGAAGCCGTGAGGATAGCCAACGAAAACTGACCATCCATGATCTTCATAACACCCGGCCAAGTCGGCTGAAGACCGGCTGTCCGCCAACGGCAAAAGGGGAATGACATGCATGACAAGATCACCAACTGGACCGCGTCGGATGACGCCATGGTCGAGAATGCCATTCGCCGCGGGGCAACCCGGCGTGAACTGCTGAGCATGATGCTTGCCGGCGGTGTCGCAATGTCCGCCGGCGGACTGATCCTCGGTCGCGCCTCCGATGCCGTTGCTGCAACTCCGAAAAAGGGTGGGAACCTGAAGGCCGCAGGCTGGTCGTCTTCGACGGCCGACACGCTCGACCCGGCCAAGGCGTCGCTTTCGACCGACTATGTTCGCTGCTGCGCGCTCTATAACCGTCTGACCTTCCTTGATGAAGGCGGCAATGTTCAGATGGAACTCGCCGAGAGCATGAAGAGTGGCGACGCCAAGGTCTGGACCGTCAAGCTGCGCTCGGGCGTTACTTTCCATGATGGCAAGACACTGTCTGCCAAGGACGTCGCCTTTTCGCTGAAGCGACATCTCGATCCAGCCGTGGGCTCGAAGGTCAATGCGATCGCCAAGCAGATCACCGACGTCAAGGATCTCGATGCCCTGACGATCGAGATCACCCTTGCCAATCCGAATGCCGACCTGCCGACCATCCTGTCGCAGCATCACTTCATGATCGTCCAGGACGGCACGACGGACTTTTCCAAGGGCATCGGTACCGGTGCCTTCAAGATGGAGACATTCCAGCCGGGCGTGAAGTCGATCTTCACGAAGAACCCGAACTACTTCAAGGCCGGCGGTGCGAATGTGGATTCGTTCGAATTCTTCGCCATCACCGACGACAATGCCCGTGTAAACGCATTGCTGTCGGGTGACATCCAGCTCGCTGCGTCGATCAAGCCGCGGTCGATGCGACTGGTCGAGAGCCAGCCGGGCTTCGTCCTGTCCAAGACGACATCCGGCAACTACACCGACCTCAACATCCGCCTCGACATGGCGCCCGGTGACAAGGCCGATTTCATCCAGGGCATGAAATACATCATCAATCGCGAGCAGATCCAGAAGTCTGTCATGCGCGGACTGGCAGAAATTGCCAACGACCAGCCGATTTCTCCGGCGAGCATCTACCACAATGCCGATCTGAAGCCGAAGGCCTACGATCCGGACAAGGCAAAGTTCCATTTCCAGAAATCCGGTCTGCTCGGCCAGAAGGTCCCGATGATCGCATCCGAAGCCGCCACCTCTTCGGTCGAGATGGCGACGATCGTGCAACAGTCCGCAGCCGAGATCGGCATGAACATCGACGTCCAGCGCGTCCCGTCCGATGGTTACTGGTCGAATTACTGGCTGAAGGCTCCCGTTCATTTCGGCAACATCAATCCGCGCCCGACCCCCGATATCCTGTTCTCGCTTCTCTATGCGTCCAACGCTCCGTGGAACGAGAGCCAGTACAAGTCCGAGAAGTTCGACAGCATGCTTGTCGAGGCCCGTGGCCTTCTCGACGAAGCCAAGCGCAAGGAAATTTACGGCCAGATGCAGGCCATGGTGGCCGATGAAGCCGGCACGATCATCCCGGTCTACATCTCCAACGTCGATGCCATTTCGGGCAAGCTGAAAGGCCTTCAGGCCAATCCGCTCGGCGGCATGATGGGTTACGCCTTCGCCGAATACGTCTGGCTCGACGCCTGATGCTCATGCATGATGACGGCAGGCTTCTGCTTGCCGCCATCATTGCCATGCTGTGCCGGCACCAGACCTGCCCGAAGCAGAATAGAGCCGGTATTTGACGTTTCTCGAACCAGGGAGCCGATATTGAGGACTTACGTACTCAATCTCATCGCGCACCGGCTTCTCATCGCAGGCCTGACGCTGCTGATCGTGTCCTTCGCGGTCTTTTTCGCAACCGCCATGCTGCCGGGGGATACGGCTACAATTCTGCTCGGCCAGGCTGCGACGCCTGAAGCCGTGGCCGGTCTTCGCGCCGCGATGCATCTGGATGAACCTGCGCTGTTTCGCTTTTTTCGTTGGCTCATCGGCTTGCTGCACGGTGATCTTGGCACATCCTATGTCAACAACATGGCGGTGGCCGATCTGATTGGCGGGCGTTTCGTCAATACGATGCGCCTTGCCGGCATCACTACCCTGGTTTCCGTGCCTGTCGCACTGGCGCTCGGCATTACCTCGGCGATGTTCCGTGGCTCGATTTATGATCGGATCGTGACTGTGCTGACGATCGGTGTCATCTCGGTTCCGGAATTCATGATTGCCACGTCGGCGGTTCTGATCTTCTCGGTCTATCTGAAATGGCTGCCGGCCCTGTCCTTCGCCAATGAGGTGACCTCGTTCTGGCAGGTGCTGAAGATCTATGCCATGCCGGTCATCACGCTGGCCTTCGTCGTGTCGGCACAAATGATCCGCATGACCCGTGCGGCGGTGATCGATACGATCAACACGCCTTATGTGGAGGCCGCCCTTCTGAAAGGGGCATCGCGGCCGCGCGCCGTACTTTATCACGCACTGCCGAACGCGGTCGGGCCGATCGCCAATGCGATTGCGCTGTCGCTGTCCTATCTCGTCGGCGGCGTCATCATTGTCGAGACGATCTTCAACTATCCCGGTGTCGCCAAGCTGATGGTGGACGGCGTGTCGACGCGCGACCTGCCGCTCATTCAATCCTGCGCCATCATCTTCTGCGTCGGCTATCTCGCACTGATCACGCTTGCCGATATCGTTGCAATTCTTGCCAATCCGAGGTTGCGCTGACATGACATCATCCACGCCCCTGTCGAGCAGGCTCAGCTATCGATTCAACTGGATCGGCATGATCGGCCTTGCGGTCATCGTCTTCTGGGCCATCATTGCCCTGGCCGCACCCCATATCATTCCCTATCCCGTGGGCGATATCGTCGACGACGATTACTTTAGTGGCATGAGCGCGAAATTGCCTCTCGGCTCGGACTATCTCGGCCGCGACATGCTTTCGCGGGTGATAATGGGCGCGCGTTACACAGTCGGCATCTCGCTTGCCGCCGTATGTATCGCCTGTTTCGTGGGTACTGCGCTCGGCATGGCGGCAGCCGTCATCGGCGGTTGGTTCGATACGGTTTTGAGCCGCTTTCTCGATGCGCTGAACTCCATCCCGAGCAAGCTTTCGGGGCTTGTGGTGGCGGCGGCCGTCGGCTCATCGATCAACATCCTGATCGTCATGCTGGCAGTCATCTATACGCCAGGGGCTTTTCGTTTTTCTCGCGCCCTTGCGGTCAACATCAACACGATGGACTACATCACGGTGGCGCGCACCCGCGGTGAAAACATCATTTACATCATCTTCTCTGAGATCCTGCCCAACATTATCGGTCCGTTGCTTGCCGATTTCGGCATTCGCTTCGTCTTCATAACGCTGCTGCTGTCAGGCCTGTCCTTCCTCGGACTTGGCGTGCAGCCACCCTATGCGGACTGGGGCGCGCTCGTGCATGAGAATATCAGTGGCCTGCCTTTCGGTGCGCCGGCCGTGATCGTGCCGTCGCTTGCGATCGCCAGCCTGACGATCAGCGTAAACCTGCTGATCGACAACCTGCCCAAGAAAATTCGCGACCGGAGTGCGTGAATGGAAAATCTAGTCGAAGTCCGCGGATTGAAGGTCGAGGCAACCACAGACGCAGGCCGCCGCGTCGAGATCATCAAGGATGTAGACCTCGATATCGCGCCGGGAGAAATCGTCGCCCTGATCGGCGAGAGCGGTTCGGGCAAGACGACGATCGCGCTGACACTGATGGGTTATACCCGTACGGGCTGCCGGATTTCGGGCGGCAGCATTCGCGTCGCCGGCGGTGATATGGTGATGTCGAGTGAGCGCCAGAGAGCGACGATCCGCGGCCGGGAGGTCTCCTATGTGCCGCAATCGGCTGCAGCGGCCTTCAACCCGACCAAGCGCATCATTGATCAGGTCGTCGAGGTGACACGTATTCACCGGTTGATGTCTCCGGCCGAGGCTCGGGAGAAGGCGGTGTCGCTGTTCAAGGCGCTTTCGCTGCCTAATCCGGAAGGGATCGGCGATCGTTATCCCCATCAGGTTTCGGGCGGTCAGTTGCAGCGTCTGGCGGCGGCCATGGCGCTGATCAGCGACCCGAAACTGGTGATTTTCGATGAACCGACGACGGCTCTGGATGTGACGACCCAGATCGAAGTGCTGCGCGCCTTCAAGTCCGTAATGAAGAAGAGCGGCATTGCGGGGGTCTACGTATCCCATGATCTCGCCGTGGTGGCGCAGATCGCCGATCGTATCCTCGTCCTACGGCACGGCGAGGTGCAGGAGGTCGGGTCGACCGACGCCATTCTTTCCAATGCCCAGCATCCCTATACGCGCGAACTGCTTTCCTCCTTCGAGCCGAAGCCACGTGGCGACAATCCTCCGTCCGTTTCCAAGGCCAGGCCATTGCTGGAAATCATGGCATTGACGGCAGGTTATGGCCCCATCCAGCCCAATGGACTTCCGCTGGTGCGGGCGGTGAAGGAAGCCAGTGTAACGGTCCAGACTGGCCGCAATCTCGGCATCATCGGGGAGTCCGGCTGCGGAAAATCCACCCTAGCCCGCTCCATTGCCGGAATTCTTCCTGCCGCTGCAGGACAGATGATTTTCGATGGCGGGGAATTGGCCCGCTCTTCGCGGCAGAGAAGCCGCGAGCAATTGCGCGAGTTGCAGATCGTCTTCCAGCATGCGGACACGTCGCTCAATCCTGCAAAAACGATCGAGGACATTCTCGGTCGGCCCCTCACCTTCTATCACGGCATGAGAGGCACGGCCCGCAATGCCCGTATCGACCAGCTGCTCGACATGGTGCATCTGCCGAAGGCGCTGCGCAGCCGGACCCCGGCCGAGCTTTCCGGCGGCCAGAAGCAACGCATCAATTTTGCCCGCGCACTTGCCGCAGAACCGAAGCTGATCCTTTGCGATGAGATCACCTCCGCTCTCGACACGGTCGTCGCCGCAGCCGTGATCGACCTGCTGAAGGAGCTGCAGCGGGAGCTTTCTCTCTCCTACATATTCATCAGCCACGACCTGTCGGTCGTGGAAGCGATCTGCGATGAGATCGTCGTGATGTATCGCGGAGAGAAGGTCGAGCAGATCACGCCCGGCCTATCGAAAGTGCCGCAGCACCCCTATTCCAAGCTGCTGTTTTCGTCGGTGCCGAAACTCGACCCCAAATGGCTGGATAGTCTTGAACGCGATCCGGAACTGGTGAAATCCTACGCGCAGGCTTGATCCACACACGTCCCTGGTCTGCGGTGCCGGTGGCACACTGCCTGTCGGAATGGCGCGGACGCTAGACGAGGAACAGGCTGGTCAATGGCATATGCGCCTTGACGATCGGTGACTTTAGCACGACGAAGCTGAAATACTTGTCGATACCGATATCCATGTCGGTCAGCCGTTCCATGATCGTCTGGTATTCGCCGATCCCGGCGGTGACGAATTTCAACAGGTAGTCATAGCCGCCGGAAACGAGGTGGCATTCGATTACCTGATCGACCTTTTCGGCGGCCGCGAGAAAGCGGGCGAAGTCTATCTGGCGATGGTTCTTGAGCGTCACCTCGGTGAAAACCGTCAGCGTCTGGCCAAGCTTGCCGATGTTGATCTGGGCCGAATATCCCTCGATATAGCCTTCCTGTTGCAGCTTCTTGACCCGCATCAGGCAAGGGCTGGGAGAGAGGTTCACCAACTCGGTCAGCTCGACATTGGTGATGCGCCCGTTCTTCTGGAGTTCGTAGAGAATCTTGATGTCGATACGGTCGAGCTTCATCTGCATTCTGTCCTCGGTCGTCATGCGCTGCAGCATATTATGCTGCAGACTCCAGGAAATCAGCTTAACACTATGAATGTGTTTGTCTATTCCATTGTGCACTAAAGTCAGCGGCAGAAAAATCCGCCGTCGATGGTATGACCGGCATTTAATGCCGCTTGGGCCACGTGTCCGGTAACCGGGCGGCGGCTCATCCCGTTATGCTTGTGGCGACAAGGAGGACTGCCCGATGCCTGCGCCGCTCACGCTCGTCACGACTTCAAACGATCTCCCGCCCTCCGCCGATGCCGTCGTCATCGGTGCCGGGATCGTCGGTGTTTTTGCCGCATATTATCTAGCGCTGCGCGGGCTGAAAGTTGTGCTTCTGGAAAAGGGCCTTGTGGGCGCCGAGCAATCAAGCCGCAATTGGGGCTGGTGCCGGCAGCAGAACCGCGATGCGCGCGAGCTGCCGATGGCGACCAAAAGCCTCGATCTATGGGAGCGCTTTGCGGCCGAGAGTGGAGAGAATACCGGCTTCCGTCGCTGCGGCCTCCTTTATCTGAGCAATAGCGAGGAAGAGATCGCCGGATGGGCCAGATGGAGAGATTTTGCCCGGACGGTAGGTGTGACCACCCACATGCTGGATGGTGCTGCGGCCGGTGAATACGGCCGGGCGACCGGGCGAAGCTGGAAAGGTGGCGTATTTTCGCCGACGGATGGGACGGCCGATCCGGCCAGCGCCGCGCCCGCGGTTGCGCGTGCCATCATGACGCTCGGAGGTCGCGTCCTGCAGAACTGCGCCGCCCGCGGGATCGAGATGGAAGGCGGGAAGCTATCGGCTGTCGTGACCGAACGCGGCACGATCGGGACCAAGGTGGCGATCCTGTCAGGGGGGGCCTGGGCTTCGTCCTTCTGCCGCCAGCTTGGCATCCGTTTCCCACAATCTTCCGTCCGCTCCTCCATTCTGTCGGTCGGTCCCGGCGAGGGAGAAATTCCCGATGCGCTCCACACGGCGAGGGTTTCGGTGACCCGCCGCGGCGACGGTGGCCATACATTGGCGATCAGTGGTCGTGGGCGTGTCGATCCGACAGCCCAGAACATGCGCTATGCCGCGCAGTTCCTGCCGATGTTCATGCGGCGCTGGCGCAGCCTCTCGCCCGGCGGTCTGGAGGGGATCCGCAGCGGCCATGAGAGCCTGAAGACATGGCGCCTCGACCGGCCGACACCGATGGAAGAAATGCGCATTCTCGATCCGGCGACCGATCGCGACACCATCAAGCTCACCCATGAGCGGGCCGTCGAACTGCTGCCTGCGCTGAAGGGGCGTTCCGTGAGTGCAGCATGGGCCGGCTACATCGATTCGACGCCTGACGGCGTGCCGGCGATCGGCGAAACATCCACCGTGCCGGGTCTGGTTCTGGCGGCAGGCTTCAGCGGCCACGGCTTCGGAATTGGTCCGGGCGCAGGCCACCTCGTTGCCGATATCATCACGGGCGCCGAGCCGATCGTCGATCCGCGTCCTTATGATCCTGAGCGCTTCCGCCGGTCGTCCTGGGGGAAGGTCGCAAACTTCTGACGCGTTTGGCAGCGTGGGCTCGCGTTGCCAAGCGTCTGACTTGGCAGATGATAGATGATGGCCGCTTCCGCGGCGGCGTGTTCCCACGAGTTCGGCGGTAGATCTGGCAGCCTGCCGTCAATTCGTGGTAGGAGCGCAATTCGTTCGTGAGGCTGGCTTTGGAGGAGGTTGGCATGCAGCTCCGTCACCAGATCATTGCGCTTGCCATCGTGCCGCTTATCGTCGCTATCCTGACGGTGACGGCCTTCATCACTTGGCAGTCGACCACGCTGGCACAAAGCAATATCGATACATTCGAGCGGAACATGCTGAAGGCGAAGGAGACGGAACTCCTCAACCTCACCAATCTCGCGCTTTCGGCGATCGACGAGGTCTACCAGCATGCTGGCGCGGATGATGAGGCTGCCAAGGAAAAGGTAAGGTCTATCCTCACCTCGCTCGATTACGGCAAGGATGGCTATTTCTTCGTCTACGACTATGCCGGCAACAACATTGTCCATCCGCGCCAGGCCTTTCGTCCGGGCCATAACTGGCTGAACCTCGTTGATCCCGATGGCGACCAGGTGATTGCCAATCTGATTGCCAAGGCGAAGGAAGGCGGCGGTCTGCATCAATACAAATGGGAAAAGCCGTCATCGGGTGAGATGGCCGACAAGCTGTCCTTTGCAGCGGGTCTCGACAAGTGGCACTGGATGGTAGGAACAGGCGTCTATCTCGACGACGTGTTTGCCCAGACGGAAGCGGCGAAGGCCGACATGCGAGACAATATTCGCCGCACCTTCACCACCGTCGCATCGATCGCAGTGCCGGCGGTGCTGGTCGTTTTCGCCACCTGCATTTTCATCACCTTGCGTGAGCGGCGGCTGGCAGACCGCAAGCTGGCTGCCCTCACCCAGCGGGTCATCGATGCGCAGGAAGAGGAACGCGCCCGGCTGGCGCGGGAACTGCACGACGGCATATCCCAGAGCCTGATCGGGGTACGGTATTCGATCGATCTTGCCGGCCGCAAGGCTAAGAACCATACGGATGACGTCTCGGCCGCCATCGAAAAGGGCGCGGACGCGCTGACTGCGGCGATCAAGGAGGTCCGCCGGCTTTCCCATGAACTGCGCCCCAGGCTTCTCGACGATCTGGGCCTGACACCGGCGATAAAATCGCTGGCCGAGAATTTTGCGGAAAGAACCGGGATCAGCGTATTTGTCGAAGCCGAGACGCCGGACACGCTGAAACCGGAGCCGAGTACGGCAATCTATCGGATCACCCAGGAGGCGCTGACCAATGTCGAGCGACATGCCGGCGCCAACCGGGTGGACATCCGGCTCTGGAGCGAGCGCGGGCGCATGCGCATGACGATCTCCGACAATGGTCGGGGATTTGACGGGTCGCAGGAGGGACCACCCCAAGCCGGACACACCAAGGCGCTCGGCGGTCTCGGCCTGAGGAACATGCAGGAGCGCATGGCGCATTTCGGCGGCGTGTTGTTGATCCGGTCATCGGAAGCGGGGACGACCTTGACTGCGATGCTGCCGAAATCCGCCAGCCGCAATCTGCGGGAAGTGCAGGAGGCTGCGTAGTGGCGGATCGGATCAAGGTCGTTCTCGTCGACAACCACCCGCTTGTGCTTGACGGCCTGAAGGCACTTCTGGAGACCTATCCCCATATCGTTGTCGTCGGCACGGCGGTCCATCCCGTGGCAGGCGTGGAAGAAGCGCGGCGCCATCGGCCGAACGTGGTCCTCATGGATATCAACATGCCGCAGATGAACGGCATCGAGGCGATTGCGCTGTTCAAGTCCGAACTGCCGGACACACAGATCCTGATGCTCTCCATGCATGACAATCGCGAGTATATTTCGGCCTCCGTCATGCGCGGGGCTGCCGGTTACATCCTGAAGGATGTGCCGACCGAGGAAATCGTTTCGGCCATCGAGCGTGTCGCAGCCGGGGGCAGCTACTTTTCGTCAGGCGTTTCCGAGGCGCTGATGTCGGGCAAGGCTATGCAGGTCACCGACAGCCTGACGGCACGGGAGCGCAATATCCTGGCCAATCTGGCGGCCGGGAAAAGCAACCGTGACATCGCGGAACTTCTGGCCATCTCGCCGGCGACGGTGGAGACGCATCGCAAGAACATCAAGAAGAAGTTGGGCATTGCAACCACCGCCGGTCTTACTCGCTACGTGCTGGAGAACGGTATATCCTTTCAAGGCGGGCGATGAGACTTACCCATTAATGGGTAGTTTCGTTCTTTTCTTCGGCCCCTCCTCTTGTTCTGCCAAAATGCCGCACGTAGGAATTGTGCCATGCCCTGTCCATGACGGGGTTTGGGAGGAGTTTCATGTCTGGTCTATTGGCGCTGTCGCGTTTCATCGACGCGGCAAACACGTTTATTGGAAAGGCCGTATCCTGGCTGATCCTGCTGGCGATCGTCATCAGTGCGGTCAACGCTGTCACCCGCAAGCTGTTCAATCTCAGTTCGAATGCCTGGCTGGAGGCGCAATGGTACCTGTTTTCTGCAGGCTTTCTCGTCGCCGCAGGCTATACATTGCTCAACAATGAACATGTGAAGGTCGATCTCGTCTACGGTCGCCTGTCTCGCCGGACCCAGCTCTGGATCGAGATCCTGGGCACGCTCTTCTTCCTTTTCCCGTTCTGTCTGATCACCATTTATCTCTCCTGGCCGCGTGTGACGTCCAAGTTCATCAGCGGCGAGATTTCCAACAACACCGGTGGTCTCATCCTCTGGCCTGTCTGGGCACTCATTCCGCTCGGCTTTGGCCTGCTCGCGCTTCAAGGGGTGTCCGAGCTGATCAAGCGTATCGCGATCCTGCGCGGCGAACTGCCGGATGCAATCGCCCTGGCCGATGCCGAAGCGCAGACCCTTTAAGGACGGATGGCAGCCATGTTTGCATTCTTCGCGGAAAATCTCGCGCCGATCATGTTCGGCTCCCTTATCGTCATCCTTCTGCTCGGTTATCCGGTTGCCTTCGCTTTGGCCTTTGTCGGCTTTGTGTTCGGTTTCATCGGCATCGAGATGGGTCTGCTTCCGGTCAACCTGTTCGGTGCGATCCCGGACCGCATTTTCGGCCAGATGTCGAACGAAACCCTTCTGGCGATTCCGTTCTTCACCTTCATGGGGTTGATCCTCGAACGAAGCGGGATGGCGGAGGAACTGCTCGATACGATCGGCCAACTGTTCGGTCCCGTGCGTGGCGGTCTGGCCTTCGCCGTCATATTCGTCGGCGCGATCCTCGCGGCAACCACCGGCGTCGTTGCGGCCTCCGTCATCTCGATGGGCCTGATCTCGCTGCCGATCATGCTGCGTTACGGCTATGACCGGCGTGTCGCTGCGGGAACGATTGCCGCCTCGGGCACGCTGGCGCAGATCATCCCGCCTAGCCTTGTGCTGATCATTCTCGCCGACCAGCTCGGTCGATCTGTCGGCGACATGTACAAGGGTGCGCTGATCCCCGGGCTTCTGCTCTGCGCGGCCTATGCCGGTTACATCATCCTGATGTCCTTCCTCTATCCGAAGACTGTGCCGGCTTTGCCGATCGAAGCGCGGTCGTTGCGTGGCTGGAAGCTGCTTCGCAAGGTGATCACCTCGCTGGTGCCGCCCTTGGTTCTGATCTTCCTGGTTCTTGGCACGATCTTCATCGGCCTTGCGACGCCGACCGAAGGCGGGGCCATGGGGGCGGTCGGCGCGCTGGCGCTCGCTGCCTTGAACCGCAGGCTCACGCTGGAGATCGTCAAGTCGGCGCTCTATGCGACCGTCAAGCTGTCGTCCTTCGTCATCTTCATTCTGCTCGGTGCGCGCGTCTTTTCGCTCACCTTCTATGGCGTCAACGGCCATATCTGGGTCGAACACCTGATGACATCCGTACCAGGAGGCGAAGTCGGCTTCTTGATCGTCGCCAACCTCCTGGTCTTCTTCCTGGCATTCTTCCTCGACTATTTCGAACTCGCCTTCATCATCGTGCCGCTTCTGGCGCCGGTGGCCGACAGCCTTGGCATCGATCTTATCTGGTTCGGCGTGATGCTGGCGATCAACATGCAGACTTCGTTCATGCATCCGCCATTCGGGTTCTCGCTGTTCTACCTGCGTTCGGTGGCGCCGACTCGTGCCTACAAGGACAGGATTACCGGAGCGACGATCCAGCCGGTGACGTCTGGCCAGATCTATATGGGCTCGATCCCGTTCCTGGTGATGCAGCTGATCATGGTGGTGATCGTGGTCGTGTTTCCGGGTCTCGTCACGCACTACAAGTCCGGTGCGGCGACGGTTGATCCGAACTCGGTCCAGATCAATATCCCGATGCCGGGCGGCGATGGCCTCAATCCCTTCGGAAGCCCGTCCGCACCGTTCGGCGCCCCTGGTGCAACGCCCGAGGGCAGCCCGCCCGCACCGAGCTTCGGCGCTCCGCCGCCAAGCTTTGGAGCCCCTGCGCCCGGCAGCAGCGAGCCTGCTCCGCCAAGCTTCGGTTCGCCAACGCCGAATTTCGGCAGCCCGCAACCGAGTTCGGGGACGACCAATCCCTGACTCAAGTTCCGGCGCCGCGGGCGCCGGGTCCATCCAGAAAGCTTTCCTGACAGATCAATTGAGGAGGATTGAAATGAAAAAGGACGTAAGCCGTCGTGGCTTCATGACGAAAGGGGCGATCGCCGGCGTTGCGACCGCTGCCGGAGCCTCGCTCGCAGCGCCTGCCGTTGCGCAAAGCCTGCCATCGATACGCTGGCGCCTGACATCGGGCTTTCCGAACAATCTCGACACCATCTATGGCGGTGCCGTGGTCATGGCCGATGCGTTGTCCAAGATCACCGAAGGCAAATTCCAGATCCAGGTCTTCCAGGCCGGCGAAATCGTGCCCGGTGCGCAGGCGATCGATGCGGTGAAGGAGAATACCGTCGAAATCGCCCATACCTGCGGCTATTACTTCACCGGCAAGGATCCGACATTCGCGATCGGTTCCACCATCCCGTTCGGCCTCAATGGGCGCCAGCAGAATGCCTGGCTTTATCATGGTGGCGGCAACGAGGCCTATAACGAGTTCCTGTCCAACTATGGCGTCGTCGGTATTCCCGGTGGTGCGACCGGGGCGCAGATGGGTGGCTGGTTCCGCAAGGAGATCAAGAGTGCCGCTGATCTGCAGGGCGTCAAGATGCGTATCGCAGGCGTTGCCGGCCAGGTTATGGCCAAGCTCGGCGTCGTTCCGCAGCAGCTTCCCGGCGGTGATATCTATCCGGCGCTGGAACGCGGCACGATCGATGCCGCTGAATGGATCGGCCCTTACGACGACGAGCGGCTCGGCTTCTATCAGATCGCCAAGAATTACTATTATCCGGCCTATTGGGAAGGTGGCCTGACGATCCACTTCTTCGTCAACCAGGCTCAGTATGCCGGATTGCCGGACGCCTACAAGGCTGCGCTCGACACGGCCTGCAAGGCCGCAAACGTCAACATGCAGGCGCTATACGACGTCAAGAATACCTCGGCTATCCGCTCGCTTGTGGCCAAGGGTGTCCAGCTTCGGCCACTGCCGCGCGACGTGATGGACGCGGCCTACAAGGCCTCGTTCGAACTCTACGGTGAATACAGCCAGAAATATCCGACCTGGGCGAAGATCTATCCGGGTTGGAAGAAATTCCGGGATGAAAGCTTCGAGTGGTTCCGCGTCGCGGAATACAGCTACGACAGCTACATGTACGCTGCCCAGGCAGCCGGCAAGTAACGACCAAACGGCACTGGGGCAGATCAATCTGCCGCAGTGCCTGCAGCATTCTCTGGCCGGTCTGCTATTTTCGCACCGCACGGCGACTACCGATTTTCATTCGCAGAAAATCGACGAGAGGGTCCTGTGCTCAATGACGCAGTCTCTTCACGGAAGCAGGTAGGGTGATCACTACGGGGCAGGAGTAATCCGTGCCATGGCCCAGAATCGAAAAAGCCTGCCGCGGGAGGAGGAGCGGCAGGCTTTTCGAATATATTTGAACAGCGACTGGGAGGAGGAGTGCCGCCGTTCCTTCAGGCTTCCCTTGGGAGGAGGAGCGGGTCGCCTGAAACACGAAGCTCTGTGGGAGGAGGTACATCGCTTCGTTGGATGTAGTTATACAGCATTCCCGAACGGCCGTTAGTGGCTCTGTCGCAGCCCAGCTATGCGCTCAGCGCATTGAGCGGCTAGTATTTGCCTAAATTTGTGCCGATGGATGAGGCAGATGATGGATCATTGCGCGCCGCAGTCTGAGATACGGCGACGCGCAATGAAGTTTGACTATGTTCGGTCGCATCATTTGTGGCTTGCCACCACCAATTGGTCCTCTCGATATAGGCGGGCGCATCTTCTTGCGCTAAGACGAAGGGAGGAAGCTGCTGGCGGCTTTTCCGAATGGAGAATTTTTTTGTCGCGTAAGCCTTTAAAACCCGGTCATGTCCGCACGGAAGGCAGCGAAGATGCTGCTGGCGGCAAATCGCCAACCGGTACGCAGACCTTGCTTCGCGGTCTGACCTTGCTGGAGCAGGTCGCTCAAGGCGTCTGTGATGTAAAGGGCCTTTCCGAACGCCTCGGCATGCCGCGCAGCACCACCCACCGGGTGTTGAGCAATCTGGTGGCCGAAGGCTATCTGCATCACGTGCCGTATCAGGGTTACACCCTCGGCTATAAACTCATCTATCTGGGCACCCGCGCAAGGGAGCAGCGGCCCTTGGCCCAGCTGGCACGCCCTTTTCTCGAGAAGCTCGCGGATTTCTGTGGCGACACCATCCATCTCGGGCAGATCGAGGGCCCGCATGTCCTCTATCTCGATAAGCTGTCGGGGCAACGAGGCCTTGAAATGCGCTCACGCATCGGCCAGCGCATGCCGCTCGCCTCGACCGGCGTTGGCCGCGCGCTGATGCTGGGAATGACCGAGGAACGTTGGCGGGAAGTCTATGACGAGGCGGTACTGCTGCGCGAGCGGACTGCCAGCGACCGCCCCCCATTGCCGCAATGGCCCGAATATCTCGCGAAGATGCGTGATTATCGTCAGCGTGGCTGGGTGATGGAGTTTGAAGAGAACGAGATCGGTATCCGCTGTGTCGGCGCGCCCGTGCGTGACGTGAACGGCGAGGTCGTGGCAGCCGTCAGCATAGCGAGCGCCAGCTTTCATATGCCGGAAGCACGCATGTTCGAGCTTGGGCCGGTCGTCGCTGCAACCGCGCATTCCATTTCGCGGGCGCTTGGAGAAGCGCCCAGGGAGTTGTCATCACTGCCGGTATCGCTCCGGAAGTGATGAATAGGTTCGGTCTTAATAAGGATTGACCGGTGTTTTCAGCGGCTGCCCGCTGAAATGGGCGGCGACGTTGTCGAACACGAGATCGCCCATGGCCTTTCGGGTTGAATGGGTCGCGCTCGCCATGTGAGGCGTCACCACCACATTTGCGCGACCTTGCAGAGCCTTGGGCACTACCGGTTCGCACTCGAACACGTCGAGACCCGCACCGGCGATCGTGCCTGCGTCCAGCGCTTCGATCAATGCTGCCTCGTCCACCACCGTGCCGCGAGCAATATTGATGAGAATGCCCTGCGGACCGAGCGCCTTCAAGATCGTGGCGTCGACCAGAGCGCGTGTTTTATCGCCACCGTTGACGCAGATAACGAGAAAGTCGACCTCGGCCGCAAGCGTTGCGAGATCGGAGACGAACCGATACGGGCAGCCGGACAGGGGTTGACGATCGGTATAGGTGATCTCCATGTCGAAGCCGGCGGCACGACGGGCAATCGTCTGGCCTATGCGGCCCATGCCGGCAATGCCGAGCTTGCCGCCAGAAACTTTCTTGGTCCAGGTAAAGCCGCCATTTGCCCAGTCGCCGCGCTCGACGAAGCGTTGGGCTTCGACGATCTGGCGGGACGTGGCAAGCAGCAGGCCCATTGCCATGTCTGCGACATCGTCCGTCAGAACGCCCGGCGTATTGGTCACTGCGATGCCGCGTGCATGGGCTGCTGCCACGTCGATACCGTCGTAGCCGACGCCGAAATCGGCGATCAGTTCCAGTTTGGGGAAGCGGTCGATGAATTCGGCCGTGACGACCGATTCACCATTGACTGCGAGAACGCGCGCATTCTGCGCGGCCTTGTTCTGCTCCGTCACGCTCAGAGTTTCCCAGTCGGCAAGCGTGCAGGTTTCATCCAGACGCTGCGCCAGGGCCGGTGGAAGGAAAGCGGCCTTGACGACCGTCGCTTCGGTCTTGTCGAACATGATGATCTCTTTCTTCTCGCTTACCACTCGGCCACGGCGCCATCGGCAAGCCGCCATACCGGGTTGCGCCAGTCGGGGGCTGTCTTCGAGCGCTCGATGACCAGCGCTTCGTCAACCTCGACACCGAGACCGGGCCGCTTGTTGGGATAGAACCAGCCGCCATCGATGCGGAAGTCATCCTTGTTGGCGACATAGTCGAACAGTTCGGCACCCTTGTTGTAGTGGATACCCATGCTCTGTTCCTGAAACACGGCATTGTGCGAGACGAAGTCGACCGCAAGGCAGGAGGCAAGCGCCAAAGGCCCAAGCGGGCAATGGGGCGCAAGCGCGACATCGTAGGCCTCGGCCATCGCGGCAATGCGGAAGCATTCCGAGACACCGCCCGCATGGCTGAGGTCGGGCTGCAGAATAGAGATGCCGCCGCCCTCGAGGACACGCTTGAAATCGAAGCGCGAGAACATCCGCTCGCCGGCCGCGATCGGGATATGTGTCTGGGCCGCAAGGCGAGGGTAATATTCTGCCTGCTCTGCCAGAACCGGTTCTTCGATGAACAGGGGTCTATAGGGCTCAAGCTCATGAATGAGAACTTTGGCCATGGGCGCTGCGACGCGGCCGTGGAAATCGATGCCGAACTCGATCGTATTGCCGAAGGTCTGGCGAATTTCCGCCACCACGGCGACCGCGGCATCGATCTTCGCCGAGCTGTCGATGATGCCCATTTCTTCGCAGCCGTTCAGCTTGAACGTGTCGAAGCCGATTTCCTGCAGCTTGCGGATATTGGCTATGACATCGGCCGGGCGATCGCCGCCCACCCAGGAATAGGCCTTGACGCGATCGCGGACCAGGCCGCCAAGCAGCTCGTACACCGGTGCGTTGAGGACTTTGCCCTTGATGTCCCACAGAGCCTGATCGATGCCGGCGATCGCGCTCATCAGGATCGGGCCGCCGCGATAGAAGCCGGCGCGATAAAGCACCTGCCACAAGTCGTTGATGCGAGACGGATCCTTGCCGATCAGATAGTCGCTAAGTTCGTGGACCGCTGCCTCGACGCTGCGGGCACGCCCCTCGATAACCGGTTCGCCCCAACCGGTAATGCCCTCATCCGTCTCGATTTTGAGAAACATCCAGCGGGGTGGCAGGCGATAGGTGGTAAGTTTGGTGATCTTCATTGAAATGCGTCCTGATTGGAAATTGCCGGCGCGATCACGCGCCGGCACGTCCGGCAGCAAACGCGGCCACGAAGCGGCGGGCCTCGGCGGTCAATTCCTGCCATTTTCCGGCGGAGATGAGATCCCTGCGGACGAGATTGCTGCCGACGCCGGCGGCGTAAGCGCCGGCACGCGCAAATGCTTCGAGATTGTCCAGGCCAACGCCGCCCACCGGAATGAGCGCGGCCTCGGCAAACGGTCCCCTCAGGTCCTTGATGTAGCCGGGGCCGAGACCGCCGGCCGGGAACAGCTTGAGCAGGTCGCAACCAAGCCTGTGAGCCTTGACGACTTCGGTCGGCGTCGTGACCGACGGGATCATCAGTCGCTGCCGTTCGTGTACCGTCGCAATGACGTCCGGATCAAAGTTGGGAGCCAGGACGAAATCGGCTCCCGCATCGAGCGCCAGTGTCGCTGACACAGGGTTGATGACGGTACCGGCGCCGATCCGCATGCGGTCTCCGAGCGCTGCCTTCAGCGCCCGGATACCCTCGTAGACAGAAGGGCTGTTGCAGGTGATCTCGAACACCTTGACGCCACCTTCGAGCAGCGCCTGGGCCGTCGGCACCACGTCCGCGGGCGAAAGCCCGCGGGATATGGCGATGATGCCGCTTTCCCGGATCGTGGTGACAACCTCGTGTTTCAGCATTGTTTCAACCTTTCGAAACGATGATAATCAGGCCTCGGCTTCAATCGGCGCCCGGACGATGAACCAGTAGCAAATGGCCGAGCAGGCTGCGATGAAGCCGCCGCTGATGAATGCCATAGCATAGGAACCCGTTGCGTCGGCGATCATGCCGGTGACGAGCGGCGAGAGCGAGCCGGCGAAATAGCCGCCGAAATTCTGGATGCTGCCGACCGAGCCGACCATCGAGCTGGGTGCCACGTCGCCAGGCAGTGCCCAGCCATTGGCCGACAGCGACGACAGCATGGCCATGCCGATCGACAACAGGATCAGCGTTCCGCCGAGGCTGGTGAAGAACGGAGCGATCATCAGCGCAGCGCCGCCAAGCAGGGCCGAGACAGAGATGGTTGCCCGCTTCGCGTTGAGCGGAGAGGCGATGCCCTTGTCGACGAGCCATTTGGAGACGTAACCGCCAAGGAAGGCACCGACGATGCCGGCGAAGAAGGGTACTGAAGCCAGGAAGCCCATCGACTGCATGTTGAGGTTCTGGGTCTTCAGCAGATAAAGCGGCACGAAATAGGTGAGGATGTTGAACATCCAGATATAGCAGAACCAACCGATGATCATGCCCCAGACGGCACGGTAGCCGAAAAGGTCGCGCCAACGAATGGAATTCTTGCCTGCGCCGAGCGTCTGGGCGGTGCCGCCACCATCGGCCTTGATATAGTCAAGTTCTTCCTTGGAAAGCCATGTGGTCTTTTCCGGCTGGTGATAGGCAATGATCAGCAGAAGGCCGAACAGAATGCCGAAGCCGCCGGCGATATAGAAGAGTTCGCGCCAGCCGAAGCTGACCATCAGGAAGACCAGCAGCGGCGGGGCCAGTGCCGGGCCCCATTTCGAGGCGGCATCCCATATGCCGGTGGCAAGTGCGCGTTCCTTTTTCGGGAACCATGCAGCCGTGATCTTGGCAGCGCTTGGCCAGCAAGGGGCTTCGGTGACGCCGAGAACGCCGCGGGCCGCGATCAGGGCGAACTTGGACGAGCAGACACCTGTCAGAGCGGTCGCGCCGCTCCAGAAGATCATCGCCATCGTATAGACGCGTTTTGCGCCAAGCTTGTCGATAAGCCAACCGGCCGGAAGCTGGAACAGGGCATAGATGACCGAGAACACGGTGCCCAGCAGGCCGATATCGGAATTGGTTAGCTGGAGTTCCTTCATCATCTCAGGCGCTGCAACCGATAGCGCAGTACGGTCGATGAAGTTGACCATCCCGCCTACCAAAAGGATAAGCACGATGAGCCACCTGCGGCTGCCGACCTTTTTGGCGGCTCCCACAGCTTGTTGAATAGACATTTTCTCTTCCCTTTACTTCTTCTGAATTCCTCAAATCAGTCCGCGGATGCGGGCAATTTCCATCGCGCCCAGCGCGGAAATAGAATGTATCGTGTCAGGTGCCCCCTCGATCGGACCTGTGAAATATGGATCCGCGGCAAACAGTGCCATCAATGCGTCCCGCAGGCCGGCCTTGCCAGCGACGATGATGTGGCTCTCCGGTGCGACCTTGAGAGAATCGCTGTTCTTGAGCGCGGCCAGATCGCCGGCAAGAACTGCGCCGAGCAGGAAGCTGGCGCGTCCGTCGCGATCCAGATCTCCGAAGAGGTCGAGAAGCCTGACCAGAAACGCGGACCGGGCGATGCCGAGACGGGCGCCGTGATCTGCGCCGCGCAGCAAGGCTTCCGTATTGACCTTTTCGGCGAAGCCGTGCTCGACCGAGCCGGCAATCAAGGTGTGGCGCGTGATGACGTCCAGCAATTCGCCCGAAATGCTGGTGATCGACCCGGCGATACGGCCGGCTTCGTCTATTCCGACAAATTTTGCATGGGAGCCCGGCAGGACGAGAACCGCGGGTCCCTTGATGTCGAGGGCGTGGATCACGCCGATCGTTTCGGTTTCCTCGCCCCGCATGATGTCCATCATGTCGCAATCTTGAAGGCTGATTGCGCCGGCCCGGTTCTTGACACCGGGAATGAACCAGATCGGCCTGTCGGCTACGCCCGGAAGTTCGATGGAACGCATTCCGGCGGCGAGTTCATTCTTGCCGGCCGGCGCCGCCAGATGCGGGATCTCGCAAAGGCCGGCATTGGAGGTGATCATGCCGGAGCCGAGATACAGACGATCTTCGCCCGGCGAGACATTGGCGCTTGAAAGTGCCTCCGACAGGGCTTCTCCGACGGCGGCTTTCAACTTGTTGGTGCTGCCAGTAATCGCGGTGTCGCGCACACCGACCGGGCGTCCGGCTTCTGCGACGGGAGAGCCGTCACGCCAGACGATTACGCGTGTGTTGGTGGTGCCGGTATCCAAAGTGGCAATCAGCATAAAGAACCCCTCCCGCGGTTCGCATGTTAAGACCTTGAGTGCCGCGCATATCGGTACGGATGTGCCGCTGCGGGGTCAGGTGGGAATGCATCAATGTCTCAAATAATGAGATATGCATCTCATATTTAGATACACCTGTGGCATACGGTGGTCAAAGGATAAAATGCCACATTGCACTACGAAGGCGGCCCCCACCCGCGACAGGCAGCACCTTTCATCTGAACCGGGAATGTAGCCTTGGATGGGGTCGCCTCGTCCCCGGAAATATGGGGGCACGTTCTTCGAAATTTGGGTAGTTCCGCCGATGTTACGACCTGCGGCAGCGCTTATCCAAGGGGCAGCCGCTCCGATTTGATCCTCGACCAATTCCAATGCGCTCATAAAACATCCCATGCGGAGGGCTGCCGGCCTGGTTCGTCCAGGGATCCCATAGTGCCATGCACGAAAGGAATGAGCAGTAATGTCGATTGTTGTCGCAAGTGCGTTTCTCGCCTTTTCCATTGCCCTCCCCTTCGGTCCGGTTTCGCTCATGTGTGTCCAGCGCAGCATGTTTCGCGGCGCCCATTGCGGCCTGATATGTGGTGCCGGGGCCTCCACTGCGCATGGCCTTTTCGCAAGCCTTGCAATTCTTGGCGCCGGCACGATCGCCAGCGTGCTTGCCGGCTGGCAGCCGGTCATCCAGGTTGCGTCCGGAGTGACGCTGATCGCAATCGGTTCGAAAATCGTTCTCAAGGTTGCGGGCACGCCTCAGTCCGCGGCCAGCGTTCCGAGCCTTTTCACCGATTACGGTGCCGGATTGATCACCGCGCTGTCGAACCCGATCACCGTAGTTTCCTATCTGGCCATAGCATCATCCGGTGCGATGACCGACCGTGTGGACTTGCCTGACCTCGCGGCAACGATCGCCGGTGTAATTCTGGGTAGCATTAGTTGGTATGCGATCATCAGCAGTTCCGCATGGATATTGCGTGGGCGCCTGCCGCGGCATCTGTTGCGAAAGCTTAACCTATTAGGAGGAGCCATCCTCATATTCATGGGCTTGCGGCTCGCCATTTTCCCGTAATATCTCGGGAAATTCTGGGTAGGCTATCTATTGCTGACGGTGGCCTGGCTTTCTTTCCAGTATCCCTGCACTATTTAGCGTCGGAAGCTCTGGTTTAGCTTCCGGCGCACAGTAATTGCATGTGGAATAACTTCAGTGAAGCGTGATCCGCTTGCGATCGCAGATCTCAGCCAGCTTCATCGACCGTAACCGCATATGACCGTCCGCATGGGGAAATCCGATGCTGCTGGAAAGAGAAGCCATTACGGAAGCCTTGCTCAGCACCCTGGCGGATGCATCCCTGGGTCGAGGTCGCGTGGTCGTGCTCGAGGGTGAGCCGGGCATCGGCAAGACTGCATTGCTTCAGCACTTCTGCGCGCTCGTCGATGATCATCAGAGTGTGCATTGGGGCTGGAACGATCCTTTCACGACCCCACGTCCTCTCGGACCGCTTCAGGACATGGCGACGACCATAGAATCAGATCTGGGAGATCTCCTGCGACAGGCCGCGGCGCCGGATGTGATTTTCACCGAGCTGTTGAATACGATGATCCGGTCAAGACGGCCGATGGTCCTGATCTTCGAGGATCTGCATTGGGCAGACCGGGCGACCCTGGATCTCATTCGCTTTCTCGGCCGGCGTGTTTCGCTGTTGAAGGCAGTCATCGTGCTGACGATCCGCGATGCCGACGTGGATCGAGAGCATCCGGTCACACAGCTCTTGGGAGATCTACCGGCGTCGGCAGTGACGAGATTGTCGATGATGCCGCTATCTCGAGCTGCCGTGGCAATTTTAGCAGGAGATCCGGAAAAGGGTTACGCACTCCATGGCGCGACCGGCGGCAATCCGTTCTTCGTCATGGAATTGCTCGCGGACGGTGACCCGATCGACGGGCATCTTCCCGTCTCGATCCGGGACGCGGTCTGGGCAAGACTGTCGCGGTTACCTACGGCTATCCGCGAGTTTCTCGATACGATCAGTATTCTGCCCAGCGGTGTTTTTCCGCAGATGATCCCGCTCCTGATGGGAAACGATGCCCAGCTTATCGCGGATCAATGCATCGATCGCGGGTTGCTTCGACTGGATGAGAAGGGAGCCCTCATCTTCCGACATGAGTTGGCAAGGCAGGCGACGGTGGAGCGTCTGTCCCCAGCCGTTCGGAGGAACTTGCATCTGCGCGTGGAAAACATGTTCGCGTCGATGCCGGAGGCGGACAACGACCCCGCAATCCTGTCCCAACGTCTTCACCATGCGGGTCTTTCGGGCAATTCCACCCACGTCCTTGATCTTGCTCCGCGGGCAGCTGCACAGGCGGCCATGCTTGGAGCCCACCAGCAGGCTGCAACGCATCTGAGAGCCGCTCTTGACCATGTCGCACTGGCGCCTCCGCGTGTTGCCGCACAGATATATGAAGACTGGGCGCACGAAACCTTTCTGGCCGGCACGGTCTCGTCGGAAGAGACGATGCGGGCCTACACGGTGGCGATCTCGCTCTGGCGCTCGCAGGATGATATCCGAAAAGTGGGGCTTAATCTCTGTCGTCTTGCTCGCCTGCACTGGCGGCGTGGGGAAACTAACCAGGCGGTCGCCTATACCGAACAGGCCGTGGCAGATCTCGAGGCTCAGCCGCAGAGCATCGAGCTTGCTCTTGCCTACAGCACTCGATCGCAATTGCTGATGCTGCAGGATCGCTTCGAGGAGTCGATTGTATGGGGAATGCAGGCTATCAAACTATCCGAGGAACTGGGCCAGATCGAAACTCGCATCCATGCTCTCAATAATGTCGGGACCTCGCTGATGATCCTCGGGCGGTCGGGTGGTGACGCACTGCTGGAGGAAAGCCTTTCCCTCTCCCTGAAACACGGCTTTCACGATCACGCATCCCGCGCATTCACCAACTTCTCGGAATGCTGCATGACGGCCAGAGACTTCGCCAAGGCAGAGAAGCTGATCGTCGAGGGCACCGCCTTGTGTGTTCAATACGATCTTGATGCCGCAGCCCACTACCTGCTCGGCCGCCATGCGCAGTTGCGAATGGAACAGGGCCGTTTTCGCGAAGCGGAGACCATTGCCGACGGGGTGATTGCCAAAGACGGCTTTCCCCGTGTCATGCACCTGCCCGCCCTTGCGGTACTTGGCCGCGTGAAGCTCAGGCTTGGCCAGGCCGAAGGCCTGACAGCGCTGAATCAGGCGCTTGAAGAAGGCCTTTTCACCGGCGAACCTCAGCGGATCATACCCGTGCGCCTGGCTTTGCTGGAGGCTGCCTGGCTGCACGAGAACGGCGACGCAGCGCGTGAGAACATGAATGCCGTACTTGCGCTCGGGACCGAAACGATGAGCAGCTGGGATCTTGGCGAATTCCTTGTCTGGTGTCGCAGATGCGCTCTCGCCTCGCCGGACATCAAACTTGAGGAAAAGTTGCCGGCGCCACGCGCCGCCGAGCTTGCCGGCGATTTCGAACGGGCGGCGGATCTGTGGGTGGCTCTGGAACAGCCATACGAGGCAGCCCTGTCGCTGCTTCAGGCCGGGGAAAATGATGCACGCCGAATGCTGCCGCGAGCGGTCAGGTTGCTGGACGAACTGGAAGCGCGGCAAGCCGCGGTGTTCGCCCGGCGGTTGGCGTTGCGTTTCGGCCTTGCGGGGGCAATGCCGCGACGACGAAGAGGGCCTTATGCATCCGCCCGACAACATCCGCTCGGCCTTACCCGCTCGGAACAGAACGTTTTGAAATTTCTTGTGCAGGGGCTGAGCAACAAGGAGATCGCCCGAAAGGTCACTCGTTCCCTGCGCACTGTCGAACATCAGGTCTCTTCTGTTCTTGCCAAGTTTAACGCCGGCAACCGGCTGGAAGTCCTGTTGCGGGTTCGCAACGAGCCCTGGCTTGTCGAGCAACATGCCGATGGCGGCGGCTAACTGCCCTGCTTTCCCTTAATCTTCTCCACATAATCAAGAAGATGAGTGAGCAGTGCCCGCCCATAGCGGGGAAGCTGGGCCTCGGCGCGTACGCAGAGGAAAAGCTCGCGCTCTGCCCAGTCCTCTGCTATCGGTCGGGTTTGAAAACGCATGAAACGTGCATATCGGCGCGCGGCCGTTTCGGGCACGATGCCGATGCCGGCCCCGCCCTCGACCATCCTGCATAATCCCTCGAAGCCATCGACGCGTATGCGGATATGTGGTTTTCGCCCAAGCTCATTTGTCGTTCGCCACAGAAACTGCGACAGTGCCACGGTCTCTCGTAACCCGATCTGCGGATGGCTGAGGATTTCAGAGAAGCTCATCTGCCCTGTGACATCCCAATCCGGTGGAATGACGACGACCAATCTGTCGGGAACGAAACGCCAGCGCTCCAGCTTGCTCATGTCTGCGGACGAGGCAACGATGCCGATATCTGCATCGCCGTTCTTCAACATGGTGACCACTTCCAGGCTTGGCCTGTCCTGGACTGTAACGTCGATCTGCGGATTGTCAGCAAGAAAGGTGGAAAGCGCTTGAGGCATATGCTCTGCGAGCATGTTGGTGTTGGAAAGCAGCCTGACCTGGCCGCTACGCCCGACGGCAAACTCCTCGAGTTCCGTCTCCGCTTTTCGTGCGTCATCGACGAGTTGGCGGGCTCGGCGGGCAAGCATCTCGCCTGCCAGGGTCGGGCGAATTCCCCGGCCCGTCCGTTCGAAAAGTTCAAGGCCGAAAGTGTTCTCCAGCCGCCGCAGCCGGGCGCTGACGGCGGCGACGACGACGTTGTTTTCAGCCGCTGCAGATGTCAGGCTGCCACCATCCACGGCTGAAACGAAAACCTTGAGATCGGTGAGGTCAAATTTCATCTGAAGCTTTCATAATACATGAAGGCTGATTTTACCAAAAACTGATTTTCAATGCCAGCGCCGCGACGCTATGACCCAGATCAAGCTGTATGCGCGACACATCGACACGCTCTCCGAAACGCCCAAAAGTTGGTCATCGAAGCGCTTTTTGTCCAAGAGTTGCTTCGTCAGGTGTGGTTGTATTCCTGAAGTTGCAGTGCTCCATGCGGCGATGCAAACCCGTCTTGTTCGTGGGAGGCGAACCCGGCTGGCATCTGATATTCACGCTTGATGAAAGCTTAAGGATTTATGCCTACGCCCAATATCTCGCCCCGCTCCTCCTTCAGCCGGGCTCTGGTTGCACCGATTTCGGCCTCGTTCCGATCCGCGATTCTCTGTCTTGGCACGCTGGCGGCAACGTCCAGCGTGGTCTTGGCCGACGACAATTCGGACCTTGTCGCAAGGGGGCGTTATCTCGCAACCGCAGCCGATTGCGCTGCCTGTCACACCGCGCCACGTGGCGGAGCGCCTTTCGCGGGCGGCTATGGCATCGATACGCCGCTTGGCAAGATCTTCTCCACCAACATCACTCCTTCGAAGGAAGACGGTATCGGCAGCTACAGCGAAGCGGATTTCGCCCGCGCCGTGCGTGAAGGCGTGGCGAAGGACGGTAGCCACCTTTATCCGGCCATGCCTTACACGGCCTATTCCAAGATCACCGATGACGACATGAAGGCGCTCTATGCCTATTTCATGCACGAGGTGAAGCCGGACGACCACAAGCCGCAGCAGACCGAACTGCCGTTCCCGTTCTCGGTCCGCAGCTCGATGGCGGTCTGGAACCTGTTGTTCCTTGGCCAAGACCGCTTCAAGCCGAACCCGGCCAAGTCTGCCGAATGGAACCGTGGCGCCTACCTTGCCGAAGCGCTGGAGCATTGCAGCACTTGTCACACGCCGCGCAATACGTTGATGGCGGAAGCAAGCGGTCAGTCTTTGGCTGGTGGTTCGATCGGCTCCTGGTATGCTCCCAATATCACCTCGGACAAGGTTTCCGGTATCGGCGGCTGGTCGGATGAGGATCTGACCCAATACCTCAAGACAGGTCACGTGGCGGGCAAGGCTCAGGCCGCAGGTCCGATGGCGGAAGCCGTCGAGAATAGCCTTCAGCACCTGTCCGACGACGATATCAAGGCGATTGTCACCTATCTCAAGGATACGCCGGCGATCTCGTCCGGCGACAAGCAGTCCCGCAGCGATCTCGGCAAGCCTTCGACGGAAGCCGAAGCGGCGTTGCGCGGTACTCCTGGACAGGAGATCGGAGAAAACGGCTTCCACGTCTTTACCGGTAGCTGCGCGGCCTGCCACCAGGTGGATGGCCAGGGCAACGATCACTATCCGTCGCTGTTCCACAACACGGCAACCGGCGGTGACCGTCCGGACAATCTCGTTTCGACCATCCTTTACGGTCTGCATCGCACGGTTGGTGAGACTGAGACCTTCATGCCTGCCTTTGGCCCGGATGCCTCCTTCACCGATCGCCTGTCGGATCGCGATATTGCCGATGTCAGCAACTACGTCCTTTCTCACTATGGCAATTCAGCCGTGAAGGTGACGCCGACCGATGTTGCACGCATCCGGGACGGTGGCGAAAAGCCGATGATTGTCGAACTGGCACCCTTTGCCGGACCGATCGCTGTCGGCGTCGTCGTCTTCGTGATCGCGCTCATCACCTGGCTGGCTTTGCGTCGTCGTTCGCAGCCCGCCCTCGGTTGAGCCGCGTCCTTTCCATTTTGCATTGAACGCTCCCTCGGAGATCATGATGCCTTTCGATCCTTCTTCCCCGGCCACTTTTGGCCACCGTTTTTCTCGGCGCAGCTTCCTGCGAACGACTGCCGCTCTTGGCGGTCTCGCGATGGCTGCCAGTCTGGGGACGCCACTTTCGGCCGCTGCGGCGGATGACAGTGTCGCCTCCTTCACGCAGCTCTCGGAATTCCTGACCGGGTATTCTCTCGATCCGGTTCTTGGGGCCCGCTTCCTGGCGGCGCTGAAGAAGCGGGATGCCCATTTCGATGCCAGCATGGCGTCGCTGTCGCAACTGATCAAGCAGTCCGGCGTCCCCAATATGGACGGTTTCCTGGCCTTGACAGGTACCGATCCGGCACTGACCAAGGCTGCGACCAAGATCGTGTCGGCCTGGTATCTTGGTGTCGTCGGCGATCCTGAGGACGCCGAGCTCATCACCTATGCCGAAGCGCTGATGTACCGCCCGACCAAGGGCATTCTTCCCATTCCGACCTATGGTCCCGGCCCCAATGCCTGGGGACCTAAGCCCGGCAGCAAGATCTGACAGGACAAGAACAATGGCTAACACATCATATGATGCGGACCTGATCGTCATCGGTTCGGGGGTCATGGGCGGTATCGTTGCATCCCAGCTCGCCAAGGCCGGCAAGAAGGTGATCATTCTTGAGGCCGGCCCGCGCGTCGAACGCCGCGAGATCGTCGAAACCTTCCGCAATGCTCCAGTCAAGCTCTCGCTCGCCAATGCCAAGCTGCAGGGCGCCGGCTCGCCGTTTCCCAGCATGCCCTGGGCGCCATCCACGTATGGTGACTACCTTCAGTACGAAGGCCCGGTCAAATACAACACGTCCTACCTGCGCGTCGTCGGCGGCACGACCTGGCACTTCGGTTCGGCTCTCTGGCGCATGATCCCGAATGACTTCAAGCTGCAGTCGCTTTACGGTCGCGGGCGTGACTGGCCGATTGGTTATGACGACCTCGAGCAGTATTACAACAAGGCGGAACTGGAACTTGGCGTCACCGGTGTCGACGGTCAGGATGAAAGCGGCCAGGGCGGTAGCCCGATGCCGCCCCGTTCCATGCCCTTCCCGATGAAGCAGCTGAACAAGAGCTATATGTTCCAGACGCTTGCGGACAAGCTTTCGGTGGGCGGCTTCAATCCGGTTCTGGAGCCGCATGGCCGCGCCTCGCGCCCCTATGGCAACCGCCCGGTCTGCGCCGGCAACAACAACTGCAATCCGGTCTGTCCGATCGGTGCCAAGTATGACGGCACCCAGCATATCGATCTCGCCGAACGCCATGGCGCAAAGGTTCTCGACAACTCGGTTGTCTACAACATCGAGGCTGGTGATGACGGCAAGATCACGGCCGTCTGGTACATGAAGCCGGACGGTTCAAAGCACAAGCTGACGGCGCCCTATTTCGTTCTCGCCGCCTATGGCATTGAATCGGCCAAGCTGCTCTTGATGTCGACCTCGGAGAAATATCCGAACGGCATCGCCAACTCGTCGGATCAGGTCGGACGTAACCTCATGGACCACACCGGCATCAGCATGAACATGCTGACCAAGGAGGACATGTGGCCGGGCGAAGGTCCGACGGAACTTCTGGTCTATCTGAACCAGCGTGACGGCGCTTTCCGCAAGGACTACCCGAGCTACAAGATCAAGGTTCGCAACACGGTTCCGACCTCGCAGATGACCGAAGGCTTCATCAAGAAGGGCATTCTGGGCTCAAAGCTCGACGAACAGATCCGCAAATACTCGGCGCGTTCGCTGAACTGGGCGATCGACTTCGAGCCGCTGCCGCTGCCGGAAAACCGCGTCACGCCATCCAAGACGAAGTTCGATGCGCTTGGCCTGCCGGTTCCTGTTCTCTACTACAGCGTCACCGACTACTGGAACGCCGGTCGCGACCGTGGCCTCGAGGACCTGAACAAGATCGCCCAGCTGCTCGATGCCGAGGTGCTTTCGACGGACGTCAAGTGGCAGAACCGCCAGCATGTCATGGGCACGACGCGGATGGGCAACGATCCGAAGGACTCCGTTGTCGACAGCGATTGCCGCACCCACGACCACAAGAACATGTTCATCGCCGGTACCAGCGTCATGCCCTCGGCATCCTGCATGAACCCTACATTGACGGGCGCGGCGCTCAGCGTTCGTATCGCAGAGCAGCTCATCAAGGAAATCTGAGTTTCGCCGGCGCTTGCGCCGGGAATGAAGGCAAAAGAATGAGACGGTCGGGTTCGGCGAAGGCTGGGCCCGGCCGTTTTTTGCCTGCACGAGCACCTCTGGCTTGAGCTGACTGCGCCGGGTGCCCTTACGGCTGCAACGATGGGCCTCGCATTCATTGCGAAATCACGAGGTTTGACAATGCCTCCGGATGGGAGATCAATATTCCTGCATGAAGAGGATTCGCGCCGGCCGGACCTCTGCGCCTTGAGGTAAATTTTCGGGGGCGTCTAACCGGCTGTCTCACCGCATTTCACGGGTCCGTTCGGGCCTGATCTCTCAAAAAGAACATCGGGGAATGGCATATGACGACGGTAATGAGCTGGGCCGAATGGTTTGCCAGGGATGGTGTCGGCCTTGCGGACATGGTGAAGAAGGGCGAGGTCAGCGCGTCCGAGCTTGCGGCCCAGGCCGCCGAAGGCATCAGGGCGGTCAACCCAGACATATGCGGCGTCATCGAGATCTTCGACGATGCGGTCGCCGATGCGACGGCGAATGGTACTGATCCTCAAGGTGCCTTTGCCGGCCTGCCATTCCTGCTCAAGGATCTCGGGCCGACGGTTGCCGGCAGGCTGCAGGAGCAGGGATCGCTCTACATGAAGGGAAACCGGCCGACAGCCGATACCTTTCTGACCACGAAGATGAAGGCTGCGGGGCTCAATATCATCGGCCGCACGACGACGCCGGAATTCGGTTGCTGCAGCTCGGCCGAAAATCCGGCCATGTATATTACCCGCAACCCCTGGGATACCGATTATACGAGCTGTGGTTCCTCTGCCGGCTCATCGGTCATGGTCGGCGCCGGTGTGGTGCCTCTGGCCCATGCCACGGATGGCGGTGGCTCCATCCGCATCCCTGCCGGCACCAATGGTGCCATCGGGCTCAAATCCTCCCGGGGTACCTTTTCCATCGCGCCGACCAATTCGGATTTCACTTCTGTCGTGTCGACACAGGGATGCATCACCCGTTCGGTGCGCGACACCGCCGCCTTCGTCGACAATTGCCGGGGACCTGCTCCGGGCGAATTCATGCCGTACTGGCGGCCGGAAACTTCCTTCCTTGAGGCGATCGGATGCGATCCGAAGCCGCTTCGCATTGCCGTGTCGCATGAGTGGGGACCGTATAGATCGACATCGCATATTGCGGCGGAGCTGGACCGTGTCGCGCATTTTCTCGAAGGTCTAGGCCATCACGTGGAATGGGTGGTGCCGGATATCGATTTCGAGAAGGCCTATACGGCGCAGACGACCTGCTACATCACCAATTTTGCCCAGACGGTGAATAACCTTCTGCGCATGCGCAGTCTCGATAAACCGCCTGCCGATCTCATCGAGCCGATGAACATCCGAATCTGGGAACAGGGCAAGGATGCGACCTTTACCGAAAGGGCGGACATGCAGTTAGCCTTCAACGAGACGTCACGCGCCTTCGGAGCGTTCTTCGAAAACTGGGACATCATCCTGACGCCGGTGACTGCCCGCGAAACGCCGCCGATCGGCACGACAGAATATCTGACGCTCACCGACAATCCATCGGCGCGGGACTGGTTCTTCAATCTCTGGGGCTATTTTGCCTATACGCCCTTCAACAATCTCTGCGGCACGCCGGCGCTCTCATTGCCACTGGCCAAGCACGCCAATGGCCTGCCTCTTGGCATGCAAGTACAGGCCGGGCTCGGCAATGACGGCCTGTTGCTGCAGCTCGGGGCGCAGATCGAGCGGGCCATTGATGGCAAATGGAATCTCGGCGACCTGCCGAAGGTGCATGTCACCAAACTCCCCTGAATGAGAAGACGATAACGCGCCCTGACATGAAAACAGGCCATATCCTCGCAGATATGGCCTGTCTGTTTCTCAATGGATCGCTTGAGGCTAAGCGATCAAGCCTTCGTCTTGAGTGCGATCACCTGATGATCCTTCGGCTTGGCTGCATCCTTCTGCTCCTCGACATAAGCCTGGCCGTGGAAGCTTGCGATCAGCACGTAGCGAATTTCGGCGATCAGCGGGTAACGCGGGTTGGCACCCGTGCACTGGTCGTCGAAGGCCATTTCGGCAAGCTTGTCGACCTTGGCCATGAAGTCCGCTTCACCCACGCCTGCAGCCTGGATCGAGACGGGGATATCGAGGTCGCGCTTCAGCTGTTCCAGCCACTGGACGAGGTTTTCGACCGAGGCCGCATCGTTCTTGCCACCGAGGCCGAGATGCTGGGCAATCTCGGCGTAGCGGCACAGGGCCTTCGGGCGGTCATACTGGCTGAACGCTGCCTGCTTGCTGGGATTGTCGACGGCGTTGTAGCGAACGACGTTGGAGATCAGAAGCGCATTCGACAGGCCGTGCGGCAGGTGGAACTCGGCGCCGATCTTGTGCGCCATCGAGTGGCAGACACCGAGGAAGGCATTGGCGAAGGCGATGCCGGCGAGCGTTGCCGCGTTATGTACCTGCTCCCTGGCCTTCGGATCCTTCGCGCCGTTCTTGTAGGCTGAGGGAAGATAAGCCTTGAGTAGCTTTAATGCCTGGAGCGCTTGCCCGTCCGAATACTCGTTGGCCATGACCGAGACATAGGCTTCGAGCGCATGGGTAACCGCGTCGATACCGCCATGTGCCGTCAGCGACTTCGGCATGTTCATCACGAGATTGGCGTCAACGATCGCCATATGAGGCGTCAGCTCGTAGTCTGCGATCGGATATTTGATGCCTGTCGCCTCGTCGGTGACCACCGCAAACGGGGTGACTTCCGAGCCGGTGCCCGAGGTCGTCGGGATGGCGACGAACATCGCCTTCTTGCCGAGCTTGGGGAACCGGTAGATGCGCTTGCGAATATCCATGAAGCGCAATGCCAGATCGGTGAACTCGACATCCGGATGCTCGTACATCACCCACATGATCTTGGCGGCATCCATCGGAGAACCGCCGCCGACCGCAAGAATCAGGTCCGGCTGGAAGGCATTGGCGAGCGCAGTTGCCTTGCGCACGACCGCAAGCGTCGGGTCGGCGCTGACTTCGAAGAACACTTCAACCTCAAGACCGAGTTCCTTCAATATGCGGATCGTGTCGTTGACATTGCCGTTCTCGAAGAGGAAGCGGTCCGTGACGATCAGGCAGCGTTTCTTTTCCTTGAGGTCATCGAGCGCGAAAGGCAGGCTGCCGCGGCGGAAATAGATGGACGGCGGCAGCTTGTGCCACAGCATGTTTTCTGCGCGCATGGCGACGGTCTTCCGGTTGATCAGGTGCTGAGGCCCGACATTTTCGGAGATAGAATTCCCGCCCCAGGAGCCGCAGCCGAGCGTCAGTGACGGGGCGAGGCGGAAATTATAGAGGTCGCCGATGCCGCCATGGGACGCCGGCGAGTTGATGAGAATGCGCGACGTCTTCATCTTCGCGCCATAGGTGGCAATGCGCTGCGGCTGAAGGTCCTGGTCCGTGTAAAGCACGGATGTATGGCCAACGCCCCCGAAGGCGACCAGCGCTTCGGCCTTGTCGCAAGCCTCCTCGAATGTCTTTGCCTTGTACATGGCGAGTAGCGGCGACAGCTTTTCATAGGCAAACGGTTCCGTTTCGTCGATTGCCTCGACTTCGGCGATCAGGACCTTGGTACCGGCGGGAACCTCGAAACCCGCCATTTCGGCAATCTTGCCTGCCGATTGTCCGACGATTTCAGCATTGATCGATCCCTTCTTGAGGATCAGGCTCTTGATCGCTCCAGCTTCGTTGCCCGACAGGACATAACCGCCGTGATTGCGGAAACGCTCGCGTATGGCATCGTAAACCGGCTCGACGACGACCACCGACTGTTCCGACGCGCAGACGACCCCGTTATCGAACGTCTTCGACATCAGGATCGAGGCGACGGCCCGCTTGATATCGGCGAATTCATCGATCACCGCAGGCGTGTTGCCAGCGCCGACGCCGATTGCCGGCTTTCCGGACGAATAGGCGGCCTTGACCATGCCGGGACCGCCTGTTGCCAGGATGAGGTCGATCGACTTGTGGTGCATGAGCGCATTGGAAAGTTCGACGCTGGGCTCGTCGATCCAGCCGATGATATCCTTCGGTGCGCCGGCCTTGACTGCTGCCTCAAGCACGAGGCGGGCTGCCTCGCAGGTCGAGCGCCTGGCGCGCGGATGGGGCGAGAAGACGATGCCGTTGCGTGTCTTCAAGGCAATCAGCGCCTTGAAGATAGCCGTAGAGGTCGGGTTGGTCGTCGGCACGATCGCGCATATCAGGCCGATCGGCTCTGCAATCGTCGCCGTGCCGTATTCGGGCTCTTCGGAAAGGACGCCGCAGGTCTTTTCGTCCTTGTACTTGTTATAGATGTATTCGGAGGCAAAGTGGTTCTTCCCCACCTTGTCCTCCATCACCCCCATGCCGGTTTCCTCGACCGCCATCTTGGCGAGCGGGATGCGGGCATTCGCGGCGGCGAGCGCCGCGTTACGGAAGATCTCATCCACCTGGGACTGGCTGAACCCCGCATAAACTTTCTGGGCAGCCTCGACGCGGGCAACGAGTTCATCGAGTGCGGCTTGTGTGCTGACTGTCATGATGCTCTTTCTCCTGAGTTGTCTATGCGGAGTGTTCCCTTCAGGCTTTGTCCAGGAAGGCGTCGAGGCGGGTGAACGAGAACGGTTCTTCGGTCAGATAGCGGAAGTCTTCGATGACCTTGGCCCGCAGGTTGGGCGTATCGATCGAGCGACCCCAGAAGGCGGTTTCCTGCAGATAGGCCGCGATCATGCTTTCCAGCCCCTTGTCGGTGCCGTCATCGGCTGCGGCGATCGACGCGACGCGCTCGATGATGTCGGCCGAATCGCGCGGCGGCAGTGCCTTCGCACCCTCGAAGCGACCGAGATAGAAGGCGAGCCAGGAGGCAAGCGACAAGGTCATCAGCGGCGCCGGCTTGCCGAATTTCTCATCGTAAGCCAGCAGGCGATCGAGATTGCGCGTCTGGTACTTGACGATGCCGTTGAGGCTGATGTCGTACCAGAGGTGGCGGATATAGGGGTTCTGGAAACGGCGCAGCACTGCGGCCGCAAACTCCTGCAATTCGCCCTTGGGCAAGGTGAGGAAGGGAATGACTTCCTCATTGAGAAGACGATCGAGGAAACGTGCGCCAGCCGGCTGCGATACGGCCTCACCGACGGATTCGACGCCGGCCAGAAGGGAAAGTGCGCAGAGGCCGGTATGGGCGCCATTGAGGATCGCTACCTTGCGAGCCTTGTACGGAGTGACGTCCTCTACAACGACAGTACCCTCATCATGATCGGCCAGCGGAATCCTGAGTTCCGGCATGCCGGGCTTCCGTTCGATAACGAAGAAGTGGAAGAGTTCGGCAGCAGACATGAACTTGTCCTCGTAGCCGAGTTCTTCGGTCAGCGTGTCGGCTTCTGCCCGTGGAAAACCGGGCACGATCCGGTCGACCAGCGTGTTGTAGAAGGCGTTGGCCGTCTCCAGCCAGGCGATGAAGGTCGGTTCAAGAGTCCACTCGTTTGCGTGCTGCAGGACGATCCGCCGCAACTCGTCGCCGTTATGGTCAATGAGTTCGCAGGCCACCATCTGCAGGCCCGCCTCTGCCTTCCCACCGAATGCCTTCCAGCGTTCGTAAAGGAAGCGGGTCAGTTTGCCGGGGTAGGAGACTGGCGGTGCATCTTCGAATTTCACGGTCGGGACATAGGCAATACCGGCATCCGTCGTATTCGAGACGACGACCGTGATATCCGGATTGTGGGCGAGTGCCAGCACGCCCTGCCAGTCTTCGTGAGACGAGATTTCCTGGCGCACGCAGGCGATCAGCCGCGGTTCCGAGACTTTTTCTCCGGCTTCGTTCATGCCGCGCGACAGGACGGTATAGACGCCATCCTGCTCGTTGAGGGTGAAGGGAAGACCGCCGGCGATTGGCCGCAGAACGATGACACCCCAGTCTGAACCCGCTTTCTCGTTAAGCCGGTCGACCTTCCAGTCGACAAAGGACCTGAGGAAGTTGCCTTCGCCCCACTGCAATATCCGGGGCGTCGGGCGGGCGCGCCCTTTCAGAAAGCTCTCATTCAAACGTGTCATATACTTGTCCTTCCAATGCTGCAGACACTCGTCTGCACGTCGGAGGCATGTTGAAGATCAAGACATGCGACCTGTCATTGATCTAGCTTCGTGCTTTCCCGCGATCGGAGATAATTCGGCACGTGGAGGAAGAGCGCACGGCTATGCCAGATGCCGCCGCGGTGACTGCCAGCGGCTTATCGGCAGGTGCGAGGTCGAAGATGACTGTCTGGTTTTCCAAATTTTCGGTCGGGCTTCGTCTCGAAGAGGTCGTTCATGCTTTTGGTTGCCGGCAGGTGCGGACCCTGCGTCAGGCTCGAAGTCATGCAGTTTTCTGACGTTCATGCGGAAATGTCACATATGCGGCAAAGATTCACACGTGAGGTACGTAAATCAAAAATGCTGTTGCAACCTATGAGAACTGACGTATCAATACGGCCAGAGGACGGTGGTGGCTGCTTTTAGGTGGCTGTCGCTTGCATTTCGGTACACTTCTTTTCGGGTGTGCCGTGGTGAATGGGAATGGGATTTGGGAAGCGGGCCACACAGGGCTGCGCTCGAAGAGGAGGCGAGTATGAAGAAAGCTTTTCTATACACGTGTGCAATTATTGGCATGACATCCGGCATGTTTGTCGGTGTCGGAACCGCAAGTGCATCTGCTGACAAGCCGGTGATCGGGTTCTCGATCGACGATCTCCGCGTTGAGCGCTGGGTGCGCGACCGCGACTATTTCGTTTCGGCTGCTGAAGGCCTTGGTGCCAAGGTCAGCGTTCAGTCGGCCGACGGCAATGAAGAGAAGCAGGTCAAGCAGGTGGAAAACCTGATCGCGCAGGGCGTGGACGCGATCGTCATCGTGCCCATGAACTCCAAGGTGTTCGATGCTGTCGTTGCGGACGCGAAGGCTTCCGGCATCAAGGTCCTGTCCTATGACCGCCTCATCCTCAACGCCGACATCGATGCCTATATCTCGTTCGATAACGAGCGGGTCGGCTACATGCAGGCCGAAGGTGTGCTGAAGGCGAAGCCCGAGGGCAATTACTACCTGCTCGGCGGATCACCGACCGATAACAACGCAAAGTATCTACGTGCGGGCCAAGAACGCGCTCTGAAGCCGGCGATCGATGCTGGCAAGGTCAAGATCGTTGGTTCTCAGTGGGTTAAGGAATGGAGCCCGACCGAAGCTCTTTCCATCATGGAAAACGCCCTGACCGCCAACCAGAACAAGATCGACGCCGTTGTGGCTTCTAATGATGGTACCGCCGGCGGCGCGATCCAGGCGCTGGCTGCCCAAGGGTTGGCTGGCGAGACCGCGGTATCCGGGCAGGACTCCGACCTTGCAGCAGTAAAGCGCCTTCTCGACGGGACGCAGACAATCACCGTCTACAAGCCGCTGAAGCTGATCGCTTCCGAAGCTGCCAAGCTCACGGTCCAGCTGGTCAAGGGTGAGAAACCGGCGTTCACCTCGAAGATCAACAACGGGGCCAAGGATGTCGATACCCTGTTGCTGACCCCGACCGCCGTCACCAAGGACAATATCGATATCTACGTGAAGGACGGCTTCTACACGAAGGAACAGATCGGCCTGAAGTGAACAAGGCGAAGGACCTCGGGGCCGGCTGCGGCCCCGAGGTTTTCAGCGAGCTTGCGAGGGTACGATGAGCGAATTTCTTCTTGAGATGAAGAACATCTCCAAGAGCTTCTCCGGCGTGAAGGCCCTGGACGGCATTCATCTGCAGGTCCGTCGCGGAGAATGCGTCGGTCTCTGCGGCGAAAACGGCGCCGGAAAATCGACGTTGATGAAGGTCCTGTCGGCCGTTCATCCCTACGGCTCCTGGGAGGGTGAAATCCTCTGGGAAGGCCACGAACTCAAGGCGACATCGATCCGTGAGACGGAGAAGGCGGGTATCGTCATCATCCATCAGGAACTGATGATGGTGCCGCATCTTTCCGTGGCCGAGAATATCTTTCTCGGCTCCGAAATCAGCAATCACGGCTTTCTCGACTATGACGCGATGAATGCCCGTGCGCAGGAACTGCTCGCCAAGCTCAATGTCCACGACATCAACCCGGCGCTGCCGGTCCTCAACTATTCCGGCGGCAAGCAGCAGCTTATCGAGATCGCCAAGGCGCTCAACAAGAATGCCAAGCTTCTGATTCTGGATGAGCCGACTTCGGCACTGACATCCACCGAAATCCGCACCCTGCTAAACCTGATCAAGCAGTTCAAGGCTGAGGGCATGGCCTGCGTCTACATTTCGCACAAACTCGACGAGGTGGCCGAGATCGCCGATACGGTCACCGTCATTCGCGACGGAACGCATATTGCGACGAAGCCTATCGGAGAGCTGAGCACCAGCAGCATCGTGACGATGATGGTCGGTCGCGAAATGAAAAATCTCTATCCCAAGGAAGATCATGCGATTGGCGATGTCGTTCTGGAGGCCCGCAACATCTCATGCTGGGATGTTACCAATCCAGACCGGAAGGTCGTTGATGATGTGTCGTTTGAGATCCGCAAGGGCGAGATTCTCGGCATAGCCGGTCTGGTCGGCGCCGGCCGTACCGAACTGGTGTCGACCCTGTTCGGAGCCTATCCCAGCACCCATAAGGGAAGCGTTCATCTCGACGGCAAGGAGGTGACGATCAGGTCGCCGCGCGATGCCGTCAAGGCCGGCATTTGCATGGTGCCGGAGGATCGCAAGCGCAGCGGCATCCTGCCCATTCTTGGCGTGGGGCACAACATGACCGTCTCGGTGCTCGACCGCTTCGCCGGGCTGGGGCTCATCGATGAGCATGCGGAGCTTGCGCAGATCCAGGCGGAGATCGTGCGGCTGAAGATCAAGACTGCCGATCCAATGTTGCCGATCGCTGCCCTGTCGGGCGGTAACCAGCAGAAGGCCGTGCTCTCCAAGATGATGTTGCCGGAACCGCGCATCCTCATTCTCGACGAGCCGACGAGAGGCGTCGATGTCGGTGCCAAGTACGAGATCTACAAACTGATTTTTGCTCTCGCCAAGGCCGGCGTGGCGGTACTGATGGTGTCATCCGAACTGCCCGAAGTCCTCGGTATTTCCGACCGCGTTCTCGTCATCGGCGAAGGACGGCTGCGCGGCGATTTCGTCAATGACAACCTGACCCAGGAACAAGTGTTGGCTGCTGCCTTGGGCCAGGCCGCTCAGGTGGCCTGACAAATACGGCCATGGCTGTGGAAGGCGTTTCAATATGACTGGCAATACTTTCCGAAAATTTCTTTCCGAAAACAAGATCGTTGCCCTGCTGATCGTGGTTTGCCTGATCTGGGCATTGTTCGGCTACCTGACCTATAGTCCGGATACCGGCGTTTCCGGCTTTCTGACGGCACGCAACTTTTCAAACCTGCTTCGCCAGATGGCGATAACGGGCATACTCGCGGCAGCAATGGTGTTTGTTATCGTTGCGGGCGAAATCGATCTCTCCGTCGGTTCACTGCTTGGCCTGCTTGGCGGCATAGCGGCTATTCTGGACGCGATCTATGGGTGGCCGTTGGCGGGGACGATCGCTTTCGTACTCATTGCGGGCGCTGCTTTCGGTCTGCTGAACGGCTGGATGACCGCCTATCTGGGCATTCCGTCGTTCATTGTGACCCTCGGAGGGCAGCTCGCCTTTCGAGGTGCGGTGCTCGGGCTCACCGGCGGCATCACGATTGCCCCCGTATCTCCAAGCCTGCGCTATGTCGGGCAGGGCTACCTGCCGGGCTGGCTCGGCAATGGATGCGCCATCCTGCTGTTCGCTGTCCTGCTTGTGATGGCTTTCAGGACGCGGCGCAAGCGTCTTCAGCATAGTCTGCGCGTGCCGACGATAACCGTCGAGATCGCGCGACTTCTTGCCATCGGCGTTCTGATCCTCGGCTTCGTTCTGGTTCTGAATGATTATCAGGGCATACCGGTGCCGGTTCTCGTCCTGCTTTTCGTGCTGGGACTTTTCACCATCATCGCCAAGGGCACGGTCTTCGGCCGCTATATCTATGCGGTCGGTTCCAATGCCGAAGCGACCCGCCTTTCAGGCGTCAACGTCAATCTCGTCAAGATGTCCGTCTTCGGCCTGATGGGGGTAATGGCTGCGCTTGCGGGTCTGACGACCACGGCCCGTCTGGCCGCGGGCACGCCGTCGGCCGGCTTTGGCGGTGAGCTGGATGCGATTGCGTCCTGCTTCATCGGTGGCACGTCGATGCGCGGCGGTGTCGGCTCCGTCATCGGTGCGCTTGTCGGCGCGCTGATCATGGCGAGCCTCGACAACGGGATGTCCATGCTGGGTGTCGATACGTTCTGGCAACAGATCATCAAGGGGATCATTCTGGTGATCGCCGTCTATCTCGACATCATATCCTCTGGTGTGAAGCGGCTTTGATCCGATGCGGCGAAATAGCGGGTGGCTGGTGCCGCCCGCTATTTTCTTCTTAGCCGATCTATTCGGCGTAATTCTCGCAAGCATCGGCTGATTGCCTGCAACTTGATGCCCTCAGCCGCTCTGCCGGATATGGCATTCAATGTGATGCTTCAGTTCGTCAGCGTTTCTCGCTTCCAGGGCATCGACCATCTGGAAGTGTTCGCGGGCGGAAAGGTCCACCCGCTTACGTGTTTTCCATTGCGACACCGGCGCCGACGACGTGCGCTGACGCAGTTCCGCGATCACTGTGTGGAGTTCCTGGTTGCCGGCCAGATCGACCAGCGCATGATGAAACCTGAGATTGGCCTCGTAGAGTTCAAGCAGCGTTCCCGATTCCGTCAGCTTTTCAAAATCGACCGCCAGGCTGCGCAACGCTTGGATATTCTCGTCTGTCGCCCGGGCGATCATCTTCGGTACGACGCCAGTCTCCAGCATTATCCGGATCTCGGCTATGTCATCCCATTGCTGGCCATCCCGCATATAGACGTGATAGCCGCGGTTGGGGACGTGCTGCACGACGCGTTTGAGCGCCAGCCGATCAAGCGCACGCCTGATTTCGTTGCGCCCTCTTCCGTAGCGTTCCTCCAGATCGATCTGCTTGAGCCAGGTGCCGGGCGGATAATCTCCCGCCTGAATATCCTGGAGAATCAATTGCGTGACATCCACCTCCTTGACGGTTGAATGGTCGTCCGCAGCATCAGCCATAGTCAAGTCGTCTCCTCGCTAGGTTTGCCCAATAAATAGTCAAAAAACGGAGTTGCGCAAAGGATAATCCGCGCATAGGATTGGTACCAATTTTGGATAACATAGAAAATCTGCAATGAAAAATACCGATCTCGTCTGGGACCTCGTCGATGCCAAGGCCAAGGATTTCTGCGATCTGAGCGACAGCGTATGGGACACGCCCGAGGTTAATTACGAGGAATATCGCTCGGCTGCTGCCCATGTGGCCCGCCTTGAAGCCGAAGGGTTCCGGGTGACACGCGGGATCGCCGGCATGCCGACCGCATTGATGGGGGAGGCCGGCGAAGGCGGGCCGGTCATCGCCATCCTGGGGGAATACGATGCCCTTCCCGGCTTGAGCCAGGAAGCCGGCGTGGCGGAAGAGCGGCCTCTGGTCCAGGGTGGTCACGGCCATGGCTGCGGGCATAATCTTCTGGGCTCCGGTTCGCTGCTTGCCGCTGCCGCGGTGAAGGATTTTCTGGCCGCGAACAAAATGGCGGGACGTATCCGCTATTATGGCTGCCCGGCGGAAGAAGGCGGCTCGTCCAAGGGCTTCATGGTGCGCGCCGGCGTGTTCGACGATGTCGACATTGCCATCTGCTGGCATCCGGCGGCTTTCGTCGGTGTCAACAATCCCATCTCGCTCGCCTGCAACGAACTCAATTTCCACTTCAGTGGTCGCGCCTCCCATGCCGCAGCCACGCCGCATCTGGGCCGCAGCGCACTCGACGCGGTCGAACTGATGAATGTCGGCGTCAATTACCTGCGTGAACACATGCCATTGACCGCACGTGTCCATTACGCCGTGACGGAGACCGGCGGACATTCTCCGAATGTCGTTCAGGCGCGTGCGACTGTGCGCTACCTCATTCGCGCCCGCGAGCTGCCGGATCTTCTGGAATTGGTGGAACGCGTCAAGGATGTCGCGGCGGGTGCAGCACTGATGACCGGTACGACGGTTCGAAGCGAGATCATCAGCGGAGATGCCAACCTCGTCGGCAACACGCCGCTCGAAGCGCTGATGCATACGCATATCGAGCGGATCGGCCTGCCGCCTTTCGATGATGCCGATCGCGCCACCGCCGCGAAATTTCAGCAGACATTCACCACGGCGGATATAAAGGCCTCGTTTGCTCGTTTCGGTCTCAAGCCGCGTTCTGGCGTGTCACTCTGTGATGTGATCTTCCCGCCGGAAAGCGGTGACGGCACGATTGTCGGCTCGACCGATGTCGGAACGGTCAGCTGGGTCGTTCCGACAGTCCAGATGCGTGGCGCCACCTATGCGATCGGCACTCCGGGCCATTCCTGGCAACTTGTGGCACAGGGCAAGCTGCCTGCGGCGCACAAGGGCATGACACAGGCTGCCAAGGTCATGGCATCGACGGCGGCCGACCTCTTCGGCAACCCGGAAGCGATTGCAGCCGCCAAGGCCGATCACGCCGAGCGTCTCGCCGAAACGCCCTTCGTCAATCCCATTCCCGACGACATCGATCCACCGCTACCAGCCAACCTGTATGGAGCGGACAATGGCAGATAAGCTGCCCGTACCATTCATATGCTGCTGGGACCATAAGCCGTGAACACCAAGACAAGTAAGAGCGGAGCGGCATGAGCCAGCCGACCATATTCGACCTGATCGGGACCGGTCCCGATGGCTGGGGGCCTGCCTTGCTTGCCGGCGCGGTCATGACGGTGCTGATCGCCTTGGCGGGCTTTGCGATCGGATGCCTCCTTGGTGCGGGCGGTGCATGGGCCAAGATATCCGGAGGCCCGGTTCTGCGTGGCGCCGCCTCCACCTATACGACCGTGCTGCGCGGCATACCGGATCTTCTCGTGATCTACCTGCTCTATTTCGGTGGCAGCAGTGTCGTTACCGCCGTCGGACGCTGGTTCGGTGCCGATGGCTTTATTGGTTTTCCCGGCTTTCTTGCCGGTGCTCTGGCCGTCGGCGTCACATCCGGTGCGCAGCAGACAGAGGTGTTCAGAGGGGCCTTCAAGGCGGTTAATGCTGGCGAACTGGAGGCTGCGATTGCCTGCGGCATGTCGCGCTTCCTTTGCTTTCGCCGGATTATCGTGCCGTTGACCTTGAGGCACGCGCTGCCGGGCATGGGCAATGTCTGGCAGGTCGTGCTGAAGGAATCCGCTCTCGTATCCGTAACCGGTGTGGTCGAACTGCTTCGCCAGTCGCAGATCGGGGCCGGTTCGACCGGCATGCCCTTTGATTTCTATGCCATTGCAGCGGTCATCTATCTCGCCATATCGACACTCTCCGGCGGCATCCTGCAATTTGGCGAGAAACGCTTCTCGCGTGGCGTGAGGCGGGCCTGATGGATTTTCCTTTCCTCTACGAGACGTTTCTCACGCTCGTCGCGGCCGTGCCGCTGACCTTGCAGCTCGCGGCCACGGCCATCGTGCTCGGTGCCGTTCTGGCGCTGGCGCTCGCACTTTGCAGGATTTCCGGCGTTCTTCCGCTCGACTGGCTGGCGCGAATCTACATCTTCGTTTTCCGCGGAACGCCGCTTCTGGTGCAGATCTTCCTGATCTATTACGGGCTTGGCCAGTTTCGTGAGGTCCGGCACAGCGCGGTCTGGTTCATCCTGCGTGATCCCTACTGGTGTGCGGTAATCGCACTGATGCTGAACACTGCCGCCTATGCCGCGGAGATCATCCGCGGGGGCCTGCTGTCAGTACCGCACGGTCAGATCGAGGCTGCCCGCTCCTGCGGCATGTCGCCCTTGCTGGTCTTCCGCCGCATCACCATGCCGCTCGCCATCCGCCAGGCACTGCCTGCCTACTCCAATGAGATGATCTCGATGGTCAAGGCGACCTCGCTCGCTTCGATCATCACCATCATGGAAGTGACCGGCGTGGCCGCCAAGCTGATTTCGGAAACCTTCAGGGCCATCGAGGTCTTCGTCGTCGCGGGCGTCATCTATCTCGCGATCAACTTCATACTCACGCGACTGGTTGCTTTTGCCGAGTACCGCCTGAGCCCCCATCTGCGCCAGCCGATCGCCCTTGCGGGCACCGCTGCAGGAGAAATGCGATGACTGTTGCCTCCCTCCCCTCCCCGGCCATCGAAGTCCGTGGTCTGCGCAAGAGTTTCGGCCCCGTCGAGGTCCTCAAAGGCATCGATCTTGTTGCGCGCGAAGGCGAAGTTCTGTCGATTCTCGGCTCTTCCGGCTCCGGCAAGTCGACCATGCTCCGTTGCATCAATATGCTGGAGACGCCGGATGCGGGCGAAATCGTCGTCGCCGGCGAAAAGATTGCGCTCAAGCCGGACGCCAGTGGCAAAGGCCGTGTTGCCGACCGAAAGCAGGTGCAGCGCATCAGATCCGAACTCGGCATGGTCTTCCAGAGCTTCAACCTGTGGTCCCACAAGACCGTGATCGAGAATGTGGTTGAAGCGCCAATCCACGTACAGGGACGCAGCCGCGCCGAATGCCTTGAAGAGGCCGAAGCGCTGCTTGCCAAGGTCGGCATTGCCGACAAGCGCAATCATTATCCCTCCCATCTTTCGGGAGGCCAGCAACAGCGTGCCGCGATTGCCCGTGCGCTTGCCATGCATCCGAAAGTCATGCTGTTCGACGAACCGACATCCGCGCTTGATCCGGAACTGGTCGGAGAAGTGCTGAAGGTCATGCGTGCGCTTGCCGAGGAAGGCCGCACCATGCTGGTCGTGACCCATGAAATGGGATTTGCGCGCGACGTTTCCAGCCGTGTCGTGTTCCTGCACCAGGGCGCCATCGAGGAAGAGGGCGCCCCGCATGAGATGTTTGCTAATCCGCAGACTGAGCGCTTCCGCAAATTTATCAGCGGCTGATGGATATTTATGCCCATACAAAGGAAGGGGATTTAAATGAGAATGATGAAATTTCTGACGGTTGCAGCGCTTGCCGCATCCGCCCTGTTTTCCGGCCAGGCGATGGCGCAGGACAAGACCGAAATCACCATTGCGACGGAGGGCGCATTCCCGCCCTATAACCTGACCCGGGCCGATGGCACGCTCGACGGTTACGACGTCGATCTGGCGCATTACCTGTGCGATCATATGAAGATCAAGTGCACGATCATTGCCCAAGCCTTCGACGGTATGATCCCGGCGCTCAATGCCGGCAAGTTCGACGCCATCATGGCCGGCATGTCGGCGACCGAAAAGCGCAAGGAAGTGATCGATTTCTCGATCCCCTACGGCAACACCGGGCAGGGCTTCGCGACACTGAAGGACAGCGATCTTGCCAAGCTGCCGCTGAGCGACAAGCTTTTCTCGCTGGCAACCGATGACGCAGGCGCCCGTAAGGCAATCGAAGAGATGAAGCCGATGCTGCAGGGCAAGGTTATCGGCGTGCAGGCGGCCTCGATCGCGGCCCGCTTCGTCGACGAATACATGAAGGGCATTGTCGAAGTCCGCGAATACAAGACGACGGAACAGCACGACCTCGATCTTCTCTCCGGACGCGTCGATCTCATCATGGCATCGATGGGCTACCTGAAAACCGCCGCGGAGAAGCCTGCCAATAGCGACATGGCTATCGTCGGTCCCCGCTTCCAGGGTGGTTTCCTTGGTGCCGGCAGCTCGGTCGGTCTGCGCAAGAGCGATACCGCTTTGAAGGCCAAATTCGATGAGGCGATCACCGCGGCCAAGGCCGACGGCACGCTGAAGAAGCTTTCCGAAAAGTGGTTCGGTTTCGACGTCACCCCGCAATAATTGCCGGGACCTGAATGCAACGGCAGCGATGCGCTGCCGTTGTGCCCACCTCGAAGAAGAGATGCGGTGCCTCTCACAGTAGGCAACCGGCGCGATGCTCATATGCTCCAGCCGGCCAAGGCATTCGCTATTCCGTAGACGCCAGCAGTTGCTGCCTGTTCTCCTTGACCGTCTGCATGACCACATTGGTCGAGGTGCTGGCCACAAAAGGCAGGGTCGAGATCTTTTCGCCGAGCACGATCCGGTATCGGCGTATATCCCGGGTGCGGACTTTCAACAGATAATCGAAGCGCCCGGCGATCATGTGGCAAGCCTCGATCTCCCTTATTTTCCGCGCCGCGTCGTTGAAGCTCTTGAGCGCATCTTCGCGGGTATCGCTGAGTTTGACCTCTACGAAGGCGATGTGATCGAGGCCGAGTTTTTCCGAACTGAGAATGGCCCTAAAGCCTTCGATGAAGCCCTCGTCGATCAGCCTGCGCAAGCGCAGCTGGCAGGGTGTCTTGGAAAGACCGATGCGGCTTGCCAATTCGGTGATCGACAGCCTACCATCGACCGAAAGTTCCTGCAGGATCCTGGTGTCGAATTGGTCTAATTCACCAATCTCTGCGTTGTGACTTGGCATCTTTGTCAAAATCTCCGAGAATTTCAGGCGAAAAGCATAGAAAGACCCTCAAAACAAGGCAACTTGAAAATGCCTGTCGTGTTAGTCTCCGCGCTTCAGGCATCCGCCGCCTCCAAGCCAACCGGAAAAATCCATGACACCCCCTCGTCCAGTCGAAAAGAACGAAGATATTTCGCGAGTATTTGAGAGTTTTGCACCGGCTGTGCGCGAGCAGTCGGATTTGCGGCGTGCCATCACGGCAGCCTACCGCAAGCCGGAGGGGGATTGCGTGGCCGCTCTTCTGGAGCAGGCCACCCTGCCCGATGCGACCCGCAGCGCGATCCGCGCGACGGCTGGTCAGTTGATTGCCGCTCTTCGTGCCAAGCACAAGGGCACCGGCGTCGAGGGACTGGTGCACGAATATTCCCTTTCGAGCCAGGAAGGTGTTGCCCTCATGTGTCTCGCAGAGGCCTTGTTGCGCATCCCCGATACCGCAACACGCGATGCCCTGATCCGTGACAAGATCTCCGATGGCGACTGGAAGTCTCACGTTGGCGGCGGCCGGTCGTTGTTCGTCAACGCGGCGACCTGGGGTCTGGTCGTCACCGGCAAGCTTACCAATACGGTCGATGGCCGCAGCCTCTCGGCGGCACTGACCCGTCTCATCGCCCGATGCGGCGAGCCGGTCATCCGCCGCGGTGTGGACATGGCCATGCGCATGATGGGCGAACAGTTCGTCACCGGCGAGACGATCGCCGAGGCGCTGAAGCGTGCAAAGCCGCTGGAAGAACGCGGCTTCCGCTATTCCTACGACATGCTCGGCGAAGCGGCGACCACGGCCGAGGATGCGGAGCGCTATTACAAGGATTATGAAACCGCGATCAACGCGATCGGCAAAGCATCGGCGGGTCGCGGCATCTATGATGGTCCGGGCATTTCGATCAAGCTTTCTGCGCTCCACCCGCGTTACGTCCGTGGCCAGGCGGATCGTGTCATGGGTGAGCTTCTGCCGAAGGTGAAGGCACTCGCCGTCATCGCCAAGGGCTATAATATCGGCCTCAACATCGATGCGGAGGAAGCCGACCGTCTTGAGCTGTCGCTCGACCTGCTGCAGAGCCTTTGCGAGGATCCGGACCTTGTCGGCTGGGAAGGCATGGGCTTTGTCGTCCAGGCCTATGGCAAGCGCTGCCCCTATGTTCTCGATTTCATCATCGATCTTGCACGCCGCAACCAGCGACGCATCATGGTGCGGTTGGTGAAGGGTGCCTATTGGGATGCCGAGGTCAAGCGCGCCCAGGTGGACGGGCTGGAGGATTTTCCGGTCTACACCCGCAAGGTTCACACCGACCTTTCCTATATCGCCTGCGCCCGCAAGCTGCTGGCTGCGATCGATGTCATCTTTCCGCAATTTGCGACCCACAATGCCCAGACGCTGGCGACAATCTACCATCTGGCCGGCCCGGAGTTCAAAAGCGGCAAATATGAATTCCAGTGCCTTCACGGCATGGGTGAACCGCTCTATGACGAAGTCGTGGGCTCCGCGAAGCTGGGTCGCCCCGCGCGCATCTATGCGCCTGTCGGTACGCATGAGACGCTGCTTGCCTATCTCGTCCGTCGCCTGCTGGAGAACGGTGCCAACTCGTCCTTCGTCAATCGCATCGGCGACAAGAGCGTTTCCATCGATGAGCTGGTGATGGATCCGGCCGACGTGGTTCGCGGCATGGCGGAGGTCGGCGCCCGGCACGATCAGATCGCCCTGCCCGGTGATCTTTATGGCGCAAGACGGAACTCCGTTGGGTTGGACCTTTCGAATGAAACCGTGCTGTCCGAGCTTTCGACGTCGCTGAAGGCATCGGCGGCCCGCGAATGGGTTTCCAAACCGCAAGTTGGCGGCGCTGACGTCGGCGGCACAAGCCGACCAGTCCTCAATCCCGGCGATCGACGTGACCTCGTCGGCACGGTAACCGAAATTTCCGAAGCCGGTGTCGAGCAGGCGATGGATATTGCGGCTTCCGCAGCCGTCAGTTGGGCAGCCGTGCCGCCCACAGAGCGTGCCGCCTGCCTCGACCGTGCGGCCGACATCATGCAGGCGGATATGCCGGAACTGCTCGGCCTGATTATGCGCGAGGCCGGCAAGTCGATGCCGAATGCAATCGCGGAAGTTCGCGAGGCGATCGATTTCCTCCGTTACTACGCTGAGCAGGCCCGCCGTACGCTTGGTCCGGGACATCATCCGCTTGGTCCGGTCGTCTGCATCAGCCCGTGGAATTTCCCACTGGCGATCTTCACCGGCCAGATCGCGGCCGCCCTCGTCGCAGGCAATCCGGTTCTGGCAAAGCCTGCAGAAGAGACGCCGCTGATCGCGGCGCAGGGTATCCGCATCCTGCACGAGGCCGGCATCCCGACCGAGGCACTGCAACTCCTGCCCGGCGACGGCCGTGTTGGCGCGGCTCTCGTCGCATCGCCGAAAACCAGTGGCGTGATGTTCACCGGCTCGACGGAAGTCGCCCGGCTAATCCAGGCCGAGCTTGCGGGACGCCTTCTGCCGAGCGGCAAGCCGATCCCGCTGATTGCCGAGACCGGTGGCCAGAACGCCATGATCGTCGACTCCTCCGCCCTGGCAGAACAGGTCGTCTTCGACGTGATCGCCTCGGCTTTCGACAGCGCTGGCCAGCGTTGCTCGGCACTGCGCGTGCTCTGCCTGCAGGAAGAGGTTGCCGACCGCATTCTCGCCATGCTGAAGGGCGCCGCCAAGGAACTCACCATCGGGCGGACCGATGAGCTCAAGATCGATATCGGTCCGGTCATCACCGACGAAGCCAAGCAGACGATCGAGAAGCATATCGAAGGTATGCGGGCTCTCGGCCGCAAGGTCGAGCAACTGCCGCTTGGTGCCGGAGCCGCGAACGGCACTTTCGTCGCGCCGACCATCATCGAAATTGCCTCGTTGAAGGACTTGAAGCGCGAGGTCTTCGGCCCGGTTCTCCATGTACTCCGCTACAAGCGTGACGACATGGAGCGCGTCATCGACGAGATCAATGGCAGCGGATACGGCCTGACCTTCGGGCTTCACACGCGGCTCGACGAGACGATTGCGCAGGTCACCGGCCTCATCCGGGTTGGCAACATCTATGTCAACCGCAACGTCATTGGTGCGGTTGTCGGTGTCCAGCCATTTGGTGGGCGTGGTCTGTCGGGTACCGGTCCGAAGGCCGGCGGTCCGCTCTATCTTGGCCGTCTGGTCGACAAAGCGCCGGTGCCGCCGCGCCACAGCTCGGTTCATACTGATCCGGTGCTGACCGATTTCGCCCGCTGGCTCGGCCAGCGCGGCCGCAATCGTCTGGCCCAAGACGCGCGTGAGACGGGGGCGGTTTCAGCCCTCGGCCTTCAGACGGACCTCGCCGGGCCGGTTGGCGAGCGCAATATCTACGCGCTTCATCCCCGCGGCCGTATCCTGCTTGTGCCGAAGACCGAGGTCGGCCTCTATCGCCAGCTCACGGCCGCACTTGCGACCGGCAACGATGTCGCCATCGATGCCGCTTCCGGGCTGCAGCCTTCGCTCGCGGACCTGCCGGCGAGCGTGGCAGCCCGGATCGGCTGGAGCAGCGATTGGACCAAGGATGCGCCCTTTGCCGGTGCGCTGATCGAAGGAGAGGGTGAGATTGTGGTCGACGTGACGAAGAAGATTGCGGCACTCCCCGGTCCCCTCGTCCTCGTTCAGGCGGCAACGACCGCGGAACTTGCAGACGACGCCGAGGCCTATTGCCTGAACTGGTTGCTGGAAGAGGTTTCGACCTCGATCAACACCACGGCAGCCGGCGGCAATGCCAGCCTTATGTCGATTGGCTAAGAGACCATGCCGGCTACAGCATCGGCCCGAAAATCGGAATCGATTTTCGGAAAGCCTGATGCGTAGATTCAATGAGATAGAGCGTCCTTTGTGCGTCCATTCGGACGCACGGCGCTCTAGGTTTCAAGCCTGGCCGGCGCCCTGTCGCATGTCGCGCTCGGCGCGTTCGATCGCGCTGGCGTTCAGAACCCGGCGGGAAAGGGCAACGGCAATTGCGCGCGTGCGCAGGTTGAACCACCCCTCCCCTCCCTGTCCCGAGCTCTCGTAGACATCCAGCTTTTCGTAAAGCTGCTGCAGGCGGTTCTGGACACTGCGAAGCGACAGATGCTTGCGGTGGGCGATTGCCTTGTCGGTGAGGCCGAGGGCAACATCGACGAGGATTTCATATTCCACGTCGGAGAGACCAAGCGAATTGCCGAGGCTCTTCTGCTGAATGCCGCGAACTTCGCGATCGATGACACACTGGCTCTCGACGAAAACGCTGCGCAGCGCCAGTTTCAGCCGTTCTTCGGAGGCTGATTTCAGCACATATCCATAGGTCGCCCCTTCCGGAACGATGCGCGCCACGCCGCGTACATAGGCTTCATCGGAATAGTTCGACCAGAAAAGGATCTTCGTGTCCGGCCGCTCGCGCCAGATGGTGCGGGCCGCCTCGATCCCGTTGCGCTCGCTCATCTGCAGATCCATGACGACATGCTCGACGCGGGACGCGCGCGCCTGGGTCTCGCCGGTCAATCCGTTGCCCGCCTCCATGATGGTCTGGCATTCCGGCAACGCCGCGCGCACGGCCTCGTTCAGGTAAGAGCGATGCAATGCATCATCCTCGACGATCAGGACATCCATCGTCACACCTCCGCCAGTACATGATGATCTGTCGGCAGCACCAGCCTGACGCGGGTTCCGCCCTGCCCCACTGCCGGATTGCTGCCGATTTCGAACCGTGCCGAGATCAGTCGGGCGCGGGTTTTCATGTTGTCGATACCATGGCCGGTCATCTGCCGGCATTCTGTCATGCCCTGTCCATTGTCCTCGATATCGATGCAAAGGGCGCGTTCCTGCCGCTGCAGGCGTACCGTGATGCGGCTCGCCCGGCCATGGCGAATGGCATTGTTGACGGCTTCCTGGACGATCCTGAAGAGCGCGACCGTGACGGTGGGATCGAGCTCGCGCAGGCTGCCATCGCTTTCGTCGCTCATGCGCCATTCGATCGGCTGGCCGCTTTCCCGCACGGAGCGTTCAAGATGGGTCTCGATCGCTTCCGCGACGCCGAAGAGCTGCAGCACGGTGGGTTTTGCTTCCTCGATGATCTGTCTCAGGTCCTGCATGCATTGCTGCAGGGAGCGACAGAGCGGCTCAAGAGCGTCGCCAGGAACGGAGACAAGATCCGTCAGGCGTTCCATCCTTCGTGTCAGCCGCGTCAGGTCGGCAAGCGTCTGGTCATGCAGATCCATGCCGATCCTCTGGCGCTCCGCCTCCAACGCCTCTGTCAGCTTCAATGCGCCAAGCCTCAAGCCTTCCTCCCGCGCGCTGGCTTCGGTCTCGATCACTGCGGAGCGCTTGGCCTGTTCTGCGGCACGCAGCGCAAAGAAATAGGGCGCCAGAAGATCGGCCACTGCACGGGCGTTCTCGACATCCTCCATCGTATAGCAGTCACTTGCACGCGACGAGCAGCTCAGCGCGCCGATTACGTCACCCTGGACCTTCAGCGGCACATGCAGCCGGCTATGGAGCCTCAGTTCGAGGATGGGACTGGCAAAGGCGCCTTCGAAATGAAAACGCGGGTCGGTGCAGGCGTTGGCCGACAGCAGGAAGTCGACCTCTCCTGTCAGCAATGTGCGGATCGGGCTGCCGGTCAGAAGTGCCGGTGGGTGCTTGCTCCACGCCGTCTCAAGCCCGCTTTCATAGGCGATGTGATATTTGCCGTCGATCTGCTTGATACAGACGTCGAGATGGTCGTGCGGAATGATATGGCTGATCTCGTCAGCCACCGCCTTGATGATGGACGTGAAATCGAGATGCCCGGCCAGCAGGCGGGAAATCCCCAAATAGCGGTCGAACAGCGTGTTGCGCGCCGAGTTGAGCATAAGCGGACCTCCTCCAGTCCTTCAGCCTCCAATTAAGCGTCAGCTTTTCAAGCATGTCTTGCGGGAACCCGCAGATATTGCGCGCAAACCCGCACAAAGCGTGCTTGGATGCGCCTGTACAATGTCAAGAAACTCCTCCATGCTCGATTTACTGAGCAAAAGGGGCTCAGGGCAATCATTATCTCCGGTTCACCGTTGAGGAGCGGCCCGGACGATATGCAGGGAGCTATTCGGGAGGAAATCATGACCATCAGAATGATGCTGGCGGCATCCGTCGCCTTTGCATGCCTGTGCGCGCCGGCATTCGCCGATACGTCTTCGAAGAAGATCGCACTGTCGAACAATTATGCCGGAAATTCCTGGCGTCAGGCCATGCTGACGAGCTGGGATAAGGTCACCAAGGAGGCCGTGTCGAAGGGCATCGTGGCCGCAGCAGATCCGTTCACCACAGCCGAAAACCAGGCGACTGAACAGGCGGCCCAGATCCAGAACATGATCCTGCAGGGCTATGATGCGATCGTCATCGATGCGGCTTCGCCGACCGCGCTCAACGGCGCGATCAAGGAAGCCTGCGATGCCGGTATCACGGTTGTTTCCTTCGATGGCGTGGTTACCGAGCCTTGCGCGTGGCGCATTGCCGTCGACTTCAAGGCGATGGGCGAAAGCCAGATCGACTACCTCGCCAAGAAACTGCCCAAGGGTGGCAATCTTCTCGAGATCCGCGGCCTTGCCGGGGTTTCCGTCGATGACGAGATCCATGCCGGTATTGAGGCAGGGGTGAAGAAATACCCGCAGTTCAAGGTTGTCGGCTCGGTCAATGGCGACTGGGCGCAGGACGTCGCCCAGCGTGCCGTAGCCGGTATCCTGCCAAGCCTGCCCGAGGTGGCGGCCGTCGTCACCCAGGGCGGTGACGGCTATGGTGCGGCTCAGGCATTCGCTGCGGCCAAGCGGCCCACACCGACTATTGTCATGGGTAATCGCGAGGACGAGCTCGTCTGGTGGAAGCAGCAGAAGGACAAGGACGGCTACGAGACCATGTCGGTTTCGATTGCCCCCGGTGTCTCGACGCTCGCTTTCTGGGTGGCGCAGCAGATCCTCGACGGCAAAGACGTGAAGAAGGACCTCGTCGTGCCGTTCCTTCGGATTGACCAGGGCAATCTGGAAGAGAACCTGAAGACCACCCAGAAGGGTGGCGTGGCGAATGTCGATTATTCGCTTGAAGATGCCCGGAAGGTGATCGACGCGAAATAGCGTCGCCTCCCGCGTGCCGGGGCGCCAAGGAAGCCCAACGCCTTGCGCCCCGGCACCATCCCCCGATCACAGATTGACAGCGATTTCATGAGTGAAACCTTGAAGCGACAAGAGGTCGTTGCTGCGCGCGACGTCCGTGTGACATTCGGAGCCGTCAAGGCGCTCGATGGCGCAGACCTCATCATCTACGCCGGTGAATGTGTCGGGCTTGTCGGCCACAATGGCGCCGGCAAGTCTACCATCGTCAACGTCATCAACGGCGGTCTGACGCCGCATGACGGCTCGCTGACATATGGCGGGAGTGAGGTGCACGGCATCTCAGCGGCGCGCGCCAGCGGTGTACGCTGCGTTTTTCAGGAACTGTCGCTTTGCCCCAACCTGACGGTTGGTGAGAATGCCCGCATCATGCATGCGGATCTCAAAGGTTTTGCATGGCGTGGCCGGGCATTGAAGCTGGTCGAGACGCAGCTGAAAGAGATTTTTCCCGGTCACGCGATCGATTGCGACAGCACGGTCGACGACCTGTCAATTGCCGAGCGCCAGATGGTGGAGATCGCCATCAGCTTTGCCGGGATCGAGAAAAGACCAAAGCTCGTCATCCTCGATGAGCCGACCTCGTCGCTCGATGCCGGACTTGCCGCACAATTGATGGCCTATATCCGCAAGTTCGTCGGCGAAGGCGGTTCGGTCCTGCTGATATCGCACATTCTCGGCGAGATTCTTTCGACCTCGGACCGGATCGTGGTGATGAAGGACGGGCGCGTCGTGGCAGACCGCTTAGCATCCGATTTTTCCACGCGCAGCCTCGTCGAGGCGATGGGCAATGTCGTGCGAGAGCAGGAATTTTCACGCGGCCTGCCGGCCCGTACGGGCGATCCAGTGCTTTCCATGCCGCCGCGGCGCGGGCACGGCCTTGCATTTCAGGCATGGCGCGGCGAGATGATCGGCCTTGCGGGACTTGGCGGCCATGGACAGACAGAGGCGCTGCTCGACCTCTATCTCGACCGCAACAGCAACTGGTGGCCGACAAAGCGTCGCGAGATCGCCTTCGTGGCCGGTGACCGCAGCCTGAACGGCACGTTTCCACTGTGGAGCATTCTCAAGAACCTGTCGATCGCCTCGCTGGGGCAGCTTTCGACCAGGCGGATGGTCGACAAGGCACGCGAAGAAACGCTCGGCGCTGGCTGGAAGCAGAGGATCGAGATCCGCACGCCCGACATGGGCAATCGCATCCTGTCGCTGTCGGGCGGTAATCAACAGAAAGTGCTTTTCGCCCGGGCCCTGGCAACCACGGCCAGCACGGTGCTGATGGACGATCCGATGCGGGGCGTCGACATCGGCACGAAGCAGGAAGTCTATGAGATCCTGCGCTCGGAAGCCGCCAATGGACGCACATTCATCTGGTATTCGACCGAGATGGACGAAGTCAGGCTCTGCGACCGGGTCTATGTCTTCCGCGACGGCGCAATCGTGGCGGAGCTGGTTGGTGATGAAATCACCGAGAAGAACGTGCTCGCAGCCTCGTTCAGCGAGGGAGATGCGGCATGAAGATCTCTTCCGGTACCGTCCGCCTGATCATCCCGGCCGCATCGCTGATCCTGCTGCTTGTTGCCGTCTTCTACATGCAGCCACGCGCCATGAGCTATACCGGGCTGAACCTCCTGTTCAACCTCGCCGTCCCGATAGCGCTTGCGACGATTGCCCAGATGCTGATCATGTCCGTCAACGACCTCGATCTGTCGATGGGCACCTTCGTCAGCTTCTCGGCCTGCGTTGCGGCCACATTCCTGCAATCCTCGCCGATGCTTGGGATCCTGATCTTCCTCGGAGCGATTGCCGCCTATGCCCTGATCGGCGTGGTCATCTATGTCCGAGACCTGCCATCGATCGTCGTCACGCTCGGCATGAGCTTCGTCTGGGGCGGGCTGGCGGTCCTCATCCTCCCCTCCCCCGGCGGTACGGCGCCGGTATGGGCGCGGTGGCTGATGACGGCCAAGCCACCGCTCGTGCCGATGGCGATCGTTGCCAGCGTCCTGATTGCCGCCATTACCCACTATATCGTCATGCGCTCGTCCTTCGGCGTGCTGATGCGTGGCGTCGGCGGCAATGATCGGTCGGTCGAACGCGCCGGCTGGTCCGTGCTCGGCCTTCGTGCCGCGACCTATGCGCTGGCGGGCTTTTTCGCGGTACTTTCCGGCATCGCTCTCGTCGGGCTTACCACGTCGGCTGATGCCAATATCGCGCTGCGCTACACGTTGCTCTCGATCGCCGGCGTCATCCTTGGCGGCGGGCAGTTTGTCGGCGGTAAAGTCTCGCCGATCGGTGCGGTGATCGGTGCCCTGACCCTCACGCTTGCCGGGTCCTTCCTGTCCTTCATGCGCATCTCGCCCGACTGGCAGATCGGAGCGCAAGGCGCGATCCTGATCGTCGTGCTGGCTCTGCGCCTTGCCCTCAACCGTCTGGAAAAGCGGGAGAAGAGCCAATGACGCTCAATCGCCTTCTTGCCTCAAAGCCCTGGCTCTGGTCCTTTGCCGCGACCATCGTCGTCTGGGTCGTCACCGTATTGTTTACCGGCGGTGCCAGTTCCTTCGGCCTGTCGCAGGCCGCACTGACCTTTGCTGCGTTTTCCGTCATCGTCGGGATAGGGCAGATGTTCGTCATCACGCTGGGTCCGGGCAATATCGACCTTTCGGTACCCGCGACAATGACGCTTTCCGGCACGCTGGCACTGAAACTGATGGACGTGCAGGATGGGATGATCGCCGTCGGGCTGCTCGCTTCGATCGGCATCGGTCTTCTCATTGGAATCGGCAATTACGCACTGATCAAGGCGTTGCGCATCCCGCCGATCATCGCCACCCTGTCGATGAGTTTCATCGTCCAGTCGGTGGCGATCTGGAGCAATCGCGGCCTGCGCATCAAGCCGCCGGAGACGCTCGCCGATTTCACCACGTCCGGCCTGTTGGGCATCCCCAATGTCGCCCTGGTGGCGCTGCTCCTCTCGGCCGTCGCCTGGGTGCTTCTGGAAAAATCGATCTATGGCCGCTGGATCTCGGCCATCGGCCAGAGCACGTTCGCTGCCCGGATGGCCGGCATACCAGTCGATGGCACCCGGCTTGTTACCTACATGCTGTGTGCCGTCCTTGCTTCCGTCTGCGGTTATCTCCTCGCCAGCTTTTCCGGGGGTGCCGCCCTCAACATGGGCTCCGAATATCTGCTGATGTCGATTGCGGTCGTCGTCATCGGCGGCACGGCTGTCGCCGGCGGAAATTCCAACATTCCCGGGATCTGGGGGGCCTCCCTTTTCATGTTCCTGGTGGTGTCGATGCTCAATACCTACGGCTTCGGGGCCGGATTCAGGCTCATTCTCACCGGTCTCATCATCATCGCCGTGATCCTGCTTGCCGGCGGACGCGAGGCAGGTCGCTGAAACGACGTCTTCAAACGGACAAAAGCCATGTCACAGATCCCATCCATCTACGAAATCCATGACGACCGCTTTCGGTATCTGATTGTCCCGACATCTCCGCTGGAAGAACTCTATTCCGAATGCCGTTGGGCAGAAGGACCTGTATGGTTCGCCGATCAGGGCTGCCTGATCTGGAGCGACAATCCCAACGAGCGGATGATGCGTTGGGTAGAAGGTGGAGGCGTCTCCGTGTTTCGCGCCCAATCCAATTTCTCCAATGGCAATACAAGAGACCGGCAGGGCCGGCTGGTGACCTGCGAACATGGCACTCGCCGCGTTACCCGCACGGAAATCGACGGATCGATCACCGTCCTCGCCGACAGCTATCAAGGCAAACGACTGAACTCGCCGAATGACGTGGTGGTGCATTCCGACGGTAGCGTATGGTTTACCGATCCCACTTACGGGATCATGTCCAGTTACGAGGGGTATCGCGCCGATCCCGAACAGGAAACCCGCAACGTCTATCGCCTTGATCCTGAAACCGGGGAGATGGATGCTGTCCTCACCGATTTTGGCCAGCCGAATGGCCTCGCCTTTTCGCCGGATGAACGCATTCTCTATGTGGCAGATTCTTCATCCAGCCACGATCCTAGCCGGCCGCGCCATATCCGTGCTTTCGATGTGGTTGATGGCCGCACACTTGCAAATGACAGGGAATACTGCACCATCGACAATGGCCTGCCGGACGGTTTTCGCGTCGATTTCTACGGCAATGTCTGGACCAGTGCTGCTGACGGTGTGCATTGCTTCGGGCCTGACGGAAAGCTGCTTGGCAAAATTCTGGTTCCGCAGACGGTGGCAAATGTAACGTTCGGCGGTGCGCGGCGCAATCGCCTGTTCATCACCGCAACCAGATCTCTCTATGTCGTCAACACGGCGACAGTCGGGGTCGGCATGGGATGAACCAAGCCGGCTCAGCCCATAAAGTTGCGGTGCCGCTGCACATTTTCGGTTGGCCAGCTTTGAAGCGTATGGATCCTCTTTGCCTCGCGCATGAGCGGGATCGAGCAGACGACGATCACGAGGGCCGCGATATAGACCATGCCTGGGCGGGTTTTCAATGAGTTCACCAAACGCCTACTCCTGCTGAGACTATATAAGGATGAGGGATCAAGCTGACACGGGGCTGAACACATCCACACCGCAGCGAGATTTATGACATTCAGGTGACTGTCAGAATTGGGTGCGATGCCGCCAGCAATTGAAAAATTGCCGGAAGCCTCCTCCTTGTCCACCAGCAGTATTCCCCACCCCACCCGTTCTTTCGTGCGGCCACGCGTCGGGAGCATGACGCTGGCCGTCGCCGCAGCGCTTTATCTGGTCGTTTTCACGAACCGGACCTTCTTCACGCGCGCTTATGCCTATTTCGACAGTCATCTGGCACTTGCTGCTTTTTCTTTCGGGCTGACCTGCCTTTTCGCAGCTTTCACGATCGCGATCTCGGTCAAATATCTGCTGAAGCCGGTCCTCGTGCTGATGATCTTTGCGGCCGCTTCCGCTTCCTGGTTCATGGATGGTTTTGGGACGATCATTGATGTCGACATGATCCGAAATGCTGCCCAGACCACATCGTCCGAGGCGGGACATCTGATTACGCCGCCCTATCTGCTGCATATGACGGTGTTTGCCATCCTTCCCTCTCTGGTCGTCTGCTGGGTCAAGGTCGAACACCGAAACTTCTTCGGCAAGGTGAGATGGAACCTGACGGTGATCGTCCCCCTTCTTCTCGTTGCGCTCGCTTGCGGGGTCAGCAGTGCTCGCAGCATCGCCTCCGTCGTTCGTCTTCACAAGGATCTGATCCCCACACTCAATCCTTTTCTACCGATCGGAAACGCGGTTGCCTTCGCGCTGGCCAGCGAGGCCGACAAGAACATCGTAGCGGCGCCGCTTGGCACCGATGCGCATGTCGCGGCGCCAATGGCGTCCGGCAAGCCACGGGTGCTGATTATCGTCACGGGCGAGACGGCGCGGGCCGAGGAGTTCTCGCTGGGGGGCTATGGTCGGGACACCAATCCGGAACTCGAAAAGCTGGATATTACTTATTTTCCAGAGACTTCGAGCTGTGGAACGTCGACAGCAGTTTCCGTGCCCTGCATGTTTTCCAATTTGACGCGGCACGGCTATTCGCACCGTGCCGGGCTGGCGAATGAGAACCTGCTCGACGTCTTCGGACATGCTGGCATCAAGACCGAATGGTGGGACAACAATACTGGTAGCAAGGCCGTTGCCGATCGCACGACATATCATTCTTTCTCGGAAGCCAACGATCCGCGTTACTGCTACCAGAATGAATGCCTTGACGAAGGCCTGATCACCGGACTGGGCGATTGGCTGTCGAAGGTGAAGGGTGACAGCGTTCTGGTCCTGCATCAGCTCGGCAGCCATGGCCCGGCCTACTACCAGCGCTATCCTGCCGATTTCGCTCGCTTCACTCCCGAATGCAAGACTGCCGAACTCGGTAATTGCAGCAGCGAGGCTATCGTCAATTCCTACGACAACACGATCCTTTACACAGACCATATCCTGGCCGAAGTCATTGATGCGCTGAAGGCTCATCAGGATCGAATAGCGCCTGCAATGATCTACATGTCGGATCACGGTGAGTCGCTCGGCGAACATGGCCTCTACCTGCATGGCGCGCCTTATATTGTGGCTCCGTCACAGCAGACGCATGTTCCCTTCGTGTTGTGGGAGGGCTCGGAGATGAAGGCCTCCATCGATCTGGACTGCCTGTTGCAGCGCGCTGGTGAGGAAGCCTCTCATGACAATCTCTTTCATACGGCGCTCGGGATGATGGACGTGAAGACTGCTGTCTACAAACAGGAGCTGGATGTTCTGGGCGCTTGCCGCAGGCAGCAATCAATCAATGGAGCGAGCTCATGACCATTCCCGATTGTGCCGCGATCGGGAAAGTCAGGAGAGCCGTTGCCGAGACCGAGGAAGGGTCATCCCCCAACCGGCCTGTGGTCAAGGTAACCGGCAGCCGGCACCTCGGGGCTGCCCTCAGCTATTCGCTGAGCGGCGCCCTGAGGCTGCTGCGCGAAACCGCCTTTCGTCATGAGATCATCGCAGGCGCGGCCATCCTCGTCGTCTTCGCCATCGTCGGCGCCGGGCTGTCCGACTATGTGATGATGGTGATCCTCATGCTGAGCCTCGTTGCCGCCGAGGCACTCAATACGGCGATAGAGGAAATCATTGACCGCATTTCGCCGGAATGGTCCAGCACCGGGCAGCATGCAAAGGATCTTGGGTCATTTGCCGTGATGTGCCTTCTTCTGGCGAATGGATTGATGGCGGGCTTTATCGTGATTTCGCGGATTATTGCGGTATGAGCTTTATAAGCATTTCAATCCCGCTCGAATTTGGCCGGCATTCCCTGCTAGATATCGAATATAGGGCCGGATTTCGGTGGGACGGAGCAGGCAAGTGAGAGTGCTTTTGATCGAGGACGACGCGACGCTTGGTGAAGCTGTCCGTGATCACGTTATCAGTGGTGATCATGCGGTCGACTGGATGAAGACGATCGACACGGGGCGAGGCGCGCTTGAGACCACCCAATATGGCTTGATCCTGCTGGACCTTCGCCTCCCGGACGGAAGTGGCATCGCATTGCTGAAGGATATGCGAGCCCGCGGCGTGACAACGCCGGTGATCATCCTGACCGCGCATGACCAGATCTCAGATCGCATCGAGGGGCTGAATAGCGGGGCCGACGACTATCTGGTGAAACCTTTCAATCTCGGCGAGCTGACGGCACGTATGCTGGCCGTCAGCCGCCGATATAGTGGCCGGCCGGTATCGCTCATGCGGGTCGGTGATCTGGAAATAGATGCTGCCGACCGCCGCGTGATCGCGAGCGGCGAGGCAGTTACCCTCTCGGGACGCGAGTGGGCGGTTCTCGATGCTCTGTCGGCGAGGCCCGGCGCGATCGTATCCAAGGCGCAGATCGAGGAGGCACTCTACGCCTTTGGCTCGGAAGTCGAGAGCAATACGGTTGAGGTCTATGTCAGCCGATTGCGCAAGAAGCTTGGCCGCGACAATATCGCGACCCTGCGGGGCATCGGTTATCGGCTGGGGCGCGAGCAATGACTTTGTTTCCTGGTGCTGCTGCTCCGTCCATGACGCGCCGACTTATTGTCTGGCTTACTCTGGTCGTGACCTTTCTGTGGTTGTTGGCCGTGGGCCTCGGGCTTGTCGTCATGGAGGAGGAACTTGCGGAGATTTTTGACGGGACGCTGCAAGATACAGCGGAGAGACTGGTTCCGCTGGTTGTCGACGATCTCAGCCAACGCGGCATGCCGGGCGATGCGCCGCAGCAATTGCAGACTGCAAGTTCGAGCGGCGATCATGAGTACCTGACCTATCAGGTACGTGATCCTTCGGGGCGGGTGCTGATCAGGTCTCATGATGCGCCGGAACAACCGTTCGAGACACCGCTCAAACCCGGTTTCTGGAAGGACGCGACTTACCAGTTCTATACCGCAACAAGCGAAGACAAGCAGATACTGGTGCAAGTGGCCGATGCGTTTGCAAATCGCGACGAGGCCTTGCAACAGGGCGCAAAGGCGCTCTTCCTGCCGCTGCTTCTTCTCATCCCGGTAAGTGTTATCGCGACCTGGCTTGTGGTGCGTCGGGCAGTACGGCCCGTTGGCGATTTGCGCCGCGAGATTGAAACCAAGGACGGCGGCAATATGGAGCCGATCGATGCCACGATGTTGCCGCGGGAGCTGCAACCGATCGCGGTGTCGGTCAATCTCCTGATGACGCGACTGAGGACGGCGCTTGACGCCGAGCGTGAGTTCACCTCCAACAGCGCCCATGAGTTGCGCACGCCGATCGCGGGCGCTCTGGCACAGACGCAGATGTTGATCACAGAATTGACCGACAGCGCCAACCGCTATCGTGCCGGCCAGATCGAAGCATCGCTGACCCGGCTCAGCCATCTCGCTGAAAAGCTTTTGCAATTGTCGCGCGCCGAGGCCGGTATCGGCGTGGCGGACAAACCCGCCGATCTTGGTCATGTGCTTGAAATGGTGATGACGGATTTCTGGCGCAGCATGGCAGAACCGAAGCGGCTTTTATTGCATCGAGCCGCCGATGCGGCTCTGGTGGGGCCTTTCAATGAAGACGCGTTTGCGATCGTGGTGCGAAACCTGATCGAAAATGCGCTTGTTCATGGCAAGGCAGACGAGCCGGTGGAGGTCTTTTTGGAGAACGGTGGGCCGGTTCGCGTGGTCAACGGTGCCACTCCGATGACTGAGAACGAGCTTTACGCCATCCGCAAGCGCTTCAGCCGGGGGCGGACGGAGGCTGCGGGGTCGGGCCTTGGTCTTTCGATCGTCGAGCGATTGCTTGGCCAGATGAATGGGCGTCTGGTGCTTTTGTCACCAGCAAGCAACCGCAGCGATGGTTTCGAAGCCAGGGTTTATCTCGAATCGCCCTTATGACGGGCTGATAGGCGAAGCGCTTTACGCGGTCAACAGATCCGCAAATGGGAGAGCAGGCCCGACAGGGACGATCCTGTTGGGATTGAGGCTTTCGATTGAGTAATAGCCCCGCTTGATGTGATCTATATTCACCGTTTCTGCCACACCGGGGATGGAGAGGACGCGGCGCAGATACTTGCTGAGGTTTGGATAATCAACGATGCGGCGCAGATTGCATTTGAATAGACCAAAATAGGCGGCGTCGAAACGCACAAGTGTGACGAAGAGGCGGATATCGGCTTCCGTCAGGCGCTCGCCGACGAGGAAGGTCTTGTCTGCGAGTAGACCCTCCAGTTCATCGAGCATGGAGAACACATCACCAAATGCTTCTTCATAAGCGACCTGCGTGGTGGCAAAGCCGGTGCGATAGACGCCGTTGTTGAGGCGGGGATAGATCCGGTCGTTCAGGGCATCGATCTGCGTGCGCAAGTCTTGCGGATAGAGGTCGAGGGATTGGTCGGCGAAAGCGCCGAAACCACTGTTGAACATGCGGACGATTTCTGCGGATTCGTTATTCACGATCGTCGCGGTCTTCTTGTCCCAAAGTACCGGCACGGTGGCTCGGCCGGTGATATGCGGATCTACCCGGGTATAGATCTCATGCATATAGCGCGCACCGTTGATGACATCCTCGTCAGCACCGGGATAGGTGCCGAAACGCCAGCCTTCCTTCGTCAGGGCGGGCTCGACAACCGAGAGGGAAATCAGTCCATCAAGCTTCTTCAGCTTGCGTGCGATGAGTGTTCGCGAAGCCCAGGGGCAGATCAATGCCACATAGAGATGGTAGCGACCTGCCTCGGCCGCAAAGCCTCCTGTGCCCGTGGGTCCCGGCGCACCGTCAGGGGTGATCCAGTTCCGGAAGCTCGACGTTTGACGTACAAATCCGCCCTTGGCATCCTTCGCCTGGACCGGTTGCCAGTCCGCTGTCCACTTTCCGTCTACGAGCATGGTTTCTCCACTGAGGTTTCGTCCGAGGGGCGTTCCTGTCACCGGGGAAGTGAAGCCCGTTTCCACTTGAGACGATGTTCCGACATCGACTTATGTTAGCCGACGCGCTGTGATGAAGACACCTATCCCGGGATGAATTGGTGAAGAGAATGTCTTCGGCGGTTGCGCCGGTCTGCTGTCGGCTCCTTATCCCCTACCCTCTTGCTGAAATGAGATGCCTGTGGTCTTTGACAGCCACTGAACGAAGATCGGGTTTATCGCCCATCAGCCAGAAACCACCTCAAGCGCCCGTGTCGGCCTCTGGCCGAGATCGATCCGCGCAGTTCATCAGAAGTGGGATATCTGCCTGCCGCCCGGAGACCGCATGACCACTGACCGCTCACATGCCTCACTTCTCTCTCTCGCAGAAGAAGCAAAGATCTGGCGCCGGACGATCCACCAAAATCCTGAACTCTTGTTTGATTTGCCTAAGACGGCCGCGCTTGTAAGCGAGAAGCTGAAGCAGTTCGGTTGTGACGAGATCATAGGCGGCTTGGCAAAGACGGGCGTGGTCGCCGTCATCAATGGCAATCTGGGTCCGGGACGGACGATTGCCCTGCGTTGCGACATGGACGCGTTGCCGATGTCGGAGCAGACCAACCTGCCCTATGCATCGAAGGTAGAAAATATGATGCATGCCTGCGGCCACGACGGCCACACGGCGATGTTGCTCGCTGCCGCAAAACAGCTTGCCGAAAGCCGGGATTTCGCCGGTAAGGTGGTTGTGGTGTTCCAGCCGGCGGAAGAAGGAGGGGCCGGCGCGCGCGTGATGATCGAGGAAGGCCTGCTGGACCGCTTCGGTATCGAAGAGGTGTATGGCATGCACAATTGCCCGGGTCTTGACGTCGGCTCGTTCGCCATTCGCAGCGGCCCGATCATGGCCGGTGGTGACAGGTTTCTCGTGACGATCAAAGGCAAGGGAGGCCATGCGGCCTACCCACATCTGTCGCATGACCCGGTGCTGGCGGCCGGGCAGACGATCGTTGCGCTGCAGGCGATCGCTTCGCGTTTCACCAATCCATTTGATCCGGTCGTCGTATCGATCACCTATCTCGAAGGCGGCAATGGCGGTGCACTGAACGTCATCCCTTCGGCTACCCGTGTCGGAGGTACGATCCGCACGATGAACGCGCAGACCCGCAGGATGGTCGAGGAGCGTTTTCGCGAAGTCGTCACCGCTACGACGAAATCCTTCGGCTGTGAAGCCGAGATCGACTGGAGACCGGGCTACCCGGTAACCGTCAACGATCCTGCCATGACCGTGGAGGCAGCGAAGGCGGCGAGCATCGTCGCCGGCTCCGAGAAGGTGGATACCAACTGGCCGGCGACCATGGGGTCTGAAGATTTCTCCTATATGCTGGAGAAACGGCCGGGCGCGATGATCTGGATCGGCAATGGCAATAGCGCCGACCTGCACAATCAGGCTTATGATTTCAACGACGACGCAATCGTCCACGGGGTTAGCTACTGGCTGGCTTTGGTGGACCAGAGACTGAATGGCAGCGCAGGAGAATGACCATGGCCGAGACGAACACCATCCACCTCCCCTATTCCGAGCTTGTGTCTTTGCTCGAGGCAATCTTTATCGCCCATGGCGTATCAACAAGCAACGCGAGGATCCTTGCGGAAAATTGCGCGGGTTGCGAACGCGACGGCTCGCTCAGCCATGGTATCTTCCGCATGGCGGGCTATGTGTCGTCGCTCGATAGTGGTTGGGTAGACGGTCAGGCCGTGCCGGAAGTCGAGGATGTCGGCCCTTCCTTTGTACGGGTGGATGCCAAGGGTGGCTTTACTCAACCTGCCTTCTTTGCCGGAAAGCCCTTGTTGATTGAAAAGGTCAAGCAGACCGGAGTAGCGGTCCTTGCCATCCGCCGTTCACATCATTTCAGCGCGCTTTGGCCAGATGTCGAGCCATTTGCCGAAGAGGGTTTCGTTGCGCTGAGTGCTGTCAACAGCATGGCCTGCGTTGTGCCATACGGCGGTACTAAGGCGGTGTTTGGTACCAACCCCGTGGCATTTGCTTCGCCCAGAGCCGGCAAGGCGCCTTTTGTGTTTGACCAGGCGTCGTCCGCGATTGCTCATGGGGACGTACAGATTGCCGCCCGCGAAGGCCATGAGCTTAAGCCCGGCATGGGGGTCGATAGGGACGGTGAACCCACCACTGACCCTAAGGCTATTTTGGACGGTGGCGCCCTGCTGCCGTTCGGCGGACACAAGGGAAATTCGATCGCGCTGATGGTCGAGATACTGAGCGCGGCGTTGACCGGCGGCTACTTCTCGGGGGAATTCGACTGGAGCGGTCATAAGGGTGCACAGACCCCGTTTACCGGACAGTTCTTTGTGGTCATCGATCCTGAGCGGGGCGGCAATGATGCCTTCGCGGAGCGTGTTGCCGGGATATGCGAACTCGTGTTGGAGGCCGGACAGGATCGCCTGCCGGGAGACCGACGTCATTTGACCCGGGCACGTGCAACGACCGATGGCATCCCGCTTTCCGTTGAGAACTATGAGAAGCTGAGGTCGCTATCTGGCGCCTGATCTGTGAGTGCATGCGGCGCGCCGGTACCGATGCACTGTTGGATAATGCCCGAGATGCTGCTGTGGTGCAAGAAAACAGTCCGATGGGTTAATAATCAATTAACTCATCGGGGCGAAGTGAATCAATGGCTTGGCGGATTTCTGCGCCGTCGCCCGATCGTGCGGCGCGCGAAGCGCGGCAGCTCAGCGGTCTGTATTGATCTTGTCCGTCTTTGGGTTTGGCGATGGCTATCTTCTTGACCTCATGGGATTGCTCGACGCTCGATGACATGGATCTCTATCGTTTTCGCCAGTTGGGGATCACGCTTTCCTGCGACGATACGCTGGCTGGCCATCATGAAGCATGACGGTGATGAGGGCTGTGACCAGTGGGCCTTTTTTATCGGATCCCAAGTCAATTGGCGTCGACAGTGCGGTGGAGGGCTACAGCATGTCTCCCGAAAATGGTCACCGGTTTCGGGATAAAGACATGTGCAAAAATAGACAGCTAAAGCGCGGTACGCGAATCTGAAAGATCGCGACCTGCTAGGCTTCAGCAGCCATGGGTCCTCTTGTTTTCTGTTGATCAGATTCGGGGAGGCGGGGCCGTCGGTTCTGTCATGGGGCGGTACGCCGCCCTGCCCTACTTAGCTCCCGCTTACCGTGCGCCGAGGAGCAGGGTGAGCAGTTATGTATGTGGCGCCGGGTGGTGAAGCCCGACTTGTTGATGGCGTTTACGATAGTCGTTGCGACCCGAAATGCCTCAGCGCGAAGGTCGTCGATCGGCGACGAATTCCAGCTGTTGACAGCTGTCAACAGGTCGTCGTCCGCGATTCGCGACTGTGCTTGTGTATCCATGTCGGCCCCAATATCGTGGGAGCATTCTCTGTCATTTGGTCCTCTTCCGGCCGTTCCTGCTGTGCTTGTCGCGCGGGCTTTCGGAGAGCCTCGTCGCCCCTCTGCCGCAGATCGGCTGTTGTGCAGCCTTTGAGTGCAGAGTAGCGCTTAGCCCGTATTCCGAAAGCTGACGGATTGATATCGACGCAGGCGGCCTATCTGGCATCCGTCAACGGGGCCTGGCTTGCCCGCGATATGTCATTGTCGTGGAGTGCGTTGGCTCGGTTGTATTTGTGCTGCTCATTTTACTGGGCGGTTACACCGGTAGTCGCTGGGCCCACTGCCGCCGCATAGGTTGGGATATGTATCGGGATGCTGGGGAGGGTGGTGATGAAGCGTGTTTGGGGTTCGCGAGGGTCTCTAGAATGGCGCCTGGCAGCAGATGCAGAGTTTGATCTTGGAATGGTGGGGGGGGATTTGACGAGAGTCGGCTGCGGTGGGGGATGCTGGGCACGGCCTCGGGAGTTGCTGTGATGGGGCGGAATTCTCAGGGTCGCGAGGCGAGGGTGAAGCTGCTCACATCTATATATGTCTCGGTTCTCATTTGGGGGGGGCTGCGCTCGCTCCACAGATCTCATTCGAAGGACAGGCGCAGCCATCTCAGCCCGTCCTCATAACATGTCGAGATGCCGGCTTTCGATGCGGCCTCGATCAAGGATCGTGCTCCAGCGGTTGCTTAGGTGCTTGGCGTTGGCAGGGCCGATATGATGTGAAGGGCCTGGCTGGTCGGCAATGTCGCTTGATATTCTGGGAGGACAAATATTGAGTCGTCTGAAATGGGCGCGGCGACTTCAGCTCGTCGATCGATACCAGGGGGCGGAGTGCTCACATCTGTCGGCCAAATCTGTTGACAGCTGTCAACGGCCAGATCCTGTGCTTGTCTTATGAGAAGAAATGCTATCAAACTAGACGCGCTTTTACAGTCGAGCATACTCGGCATGACGTAGCCGGCTGCCGCTACAAGCAAGGTATACGATTTCCGTTATGGTTAATACTGCAGTAGCGAAACTAAACCGTGGATTTGGTTTCGTTGCTTTTTGCGTTTGTTTTTATATCAAACGGTTAGCGCCGCGCACGAAAATGGATACGTGAGCAAGTCGGGGCTAATTGGGGCAAAATCAGCGGTATTGCCGAACGTGAAGGCGATGTCCCCGCCTCATGCGGGCCAGAACTTCAGTCTTTAAAGCGAATTGGTTTTATCTGGTCGACAGGGGAGGGGAGAGGTCAGGCCCAGACTGGATCAAACTTGCCAGCGGCGGATGACGTCTTGGACGGCGATCCCCATCTGATCAGCAAGTTTATGCCGGAGTGATAGACCCAGCTTTCGCCACTTCTTTATCAGACCGGCAGCGAACCGAGGGCGGTTCCCAGAGAGGGAACGCAGGGACGAATGATCTAACAAGGTTACCGGGTGAGCCAGAAGTTCGCTTCGAGCCAATGCAACGTTCGACCTTGTGAAACCCGATACCGCACGATCGCTGCGTGCAGCCATCAGTGCGGGTAGATCCGCGAAACCCTCAAGGGACAAAACCGCCAAGCTCCGTAAATTCCAGATCCTGACCCCAGCGGAGAATTCGCGCAATAAGGGCAGCGGCAGTTATAAGGTCTTTGTCGGCAACGATCATGCCGGTGAGCTGCAATCCGACCGGCAGGCCGTTATACTGGCGGTAAGCGATGGATATGCTTGGCGCGACCGTGAGATTGGCGTGCGAGAGTGCGATGATCTCCTCGTCGCCATCGGCCGAAGCGCCGGATCGCTTGGCGGGGGCGACGAATGGAATGGTCGGGGCGATAGGTGCATTCACCCCACCCATATGTCCGGCCAATTGCGTCTTCAAGACGGCCTGATAGCGTGTTGCCTCAATATAGGTGATCGCCGGGATCTGCATTCCTGCCGAGGCAGGTCGCGGGTGCCGGGCGCGTAATCAGTCGGATTTTCCGATATCGTCGCTTTATGGATGGTCGCGGCCTCCGCCATCGGGATATTCAGGAGATGCCGTGCCATGCATCGGATGAGGGCCGCTGGGTAACGGGACAAGTTATCGAAGCAAGCGGTGGGTACAGACTGTAAGAACAGCCGATCTTGAAGTGATCTGGCGCCGGCACCGAATGGCAAGCGCCAGATCAGGTTGTGTCCTGGCCGAATCTGACGCCGACCGGTCAAGGCTATGATCATTCCAATCTCGACGACGGACGCCCCGATAACATGCAAAGTGGTCCGGTCAGAAGAAAGGCCCGGCAGACCAGTTTAGAGAATGGTGACGTTCTCAGCTTTCGACTTTCCAGTCTTTCGATCCTGGCCGACATCGTAGCTGACCTTCTGGCCATCCGTTAGGGAGGCGCCGAAGCCGACAGCCGAGATATGGACGAACACGTCCGGGCCGCCATTGTCCGGCGTGATAAATCCGAAACCTTTGTCCTGCGCGAAAAATTTGACCGTACCAGTTGCCATAGTGTCCTCATTGGTTGGCTGAGAGCGTATCGAATTAGGGATCAATGCGGCAAACATCAAGGCCTGGCTACGGCGTTGGCGTGCTGCATTGGCATTGATCTCACTCATACGCATCCTGCACTGAATGCACCAGAGGTCGCGCTCTCTGATGGCTCTTATTGGGCAGAACCGACATCACCATCGTATTCACCGACGCCGATAAGCCTGAGTCGATGAATGGCCCAAAGTTGGCCACCGCAATTCTCGATCGCTGGCCATCGATCGAGATTTTCATCACGTCTGGACATTTCCGGCTAGATGATAGCGCAATTCCGACCGACCAGCGTTCTTCCCAAGGCCGTATGACCATCAGGAAGTGGTGGCCACGCTCCGCTTGATGGCAGGCGTTTGCGGAGAGCAATGGGTTCTCGGTGGCATTTCGTGCAACGCGCGAGCCTCAACGCGTTCATTCGCATAGGCCGCCGATTCAGAGGGGCGTGAATTCGATACCATTTAGAGATCTGCTATCGCGCGGGGGCAGTCTGCTCTCGCCACTAGACGGATCGTCTGCGGCGGTTGACCCTACTGGCGCAAGAAGGCTTCGCGCATGCGGCGGAGATCGACAAAGCCAGTCTCACGCGCAACGCGATCCATCAGGTGGCGGGGTCGATCAGCGTATGAAGCTTGCTTGATGGGCCTTCGTGCGCTGGCAGCTCCGTTAAGGCGACGCCGCCGGGCAAAGACCTAATCTGCTGGTGCATGCCCCAGCAATGCCATGCGGAAATCCTCTTTGTTTATGACTTAGCGGTTGAAGGATGCCTGACTGCAATCTCCCCCGGCATTTAGCGCAAGCCCGTCCCAGTCAGCCCTCAGCAAAAGCGAAGTCCGGTGTCATGGTTGCGCGAAGCTAGTCGCTACCCGGCAAACGCCGAGCGTCTGTTGGCACAAAATTTGCATTTTCCGAGGACGATCAAGGGGATTGCAGTGGAACTCAAGCAGATTCGTTATTTTGTCAGCGTTGCAAAACACAAAAGCTTCAGCAAGGCAGCAACGGAGCTTTTGATTGCACAGCCTGCGATCAGCCGACAGGTGCAACTCCTCGAGGAAGAACTCGGGACCAAAATACTGTTTCGGACAACGCGAGGGGTAGAGCTCACATCGACGGGGGAGGAAGTCTATCGCAAAGGTCTTGCAATCCTTGAAAGTGCCGACGAATTGGCGCGTTCGGTTAAATCTCAGGCGGAGCGGCCGCAAGGCAAGGTTTCCATTGGAATCCCGCCATCATGTACGGAGCTATTCGCGCCGTTGATCGTGGAACATTGCCAAGATTGGTTACCAGGCGTTGAGCTTCGGATCATCGAAGGAATGACGGTCTTTCTTGAGGGCTTTCTCGCGGCGGGGCAAGCCAAGGCGGTTCGGTGACCACCAAAACAGGTGTTACCTTTATTAGAGCGACGCTAGATCAATACCTGCGCGCGATCAATGCCCGCACTGGCAAGGAGCTATGGCGTGGGCGCGTTCCAGCGGGTGGTCAGGCGGGTCCGATGTCGTATCGCTCCTCAGCGACTGGAAAGCAGTATTTGGTTATCGCTGCAGGCGGCCACGCTGGTCTGATCACACGGTGCGGCGATACTCTTGTCGCCTATGCCCTTCCTGATCAGAAATAGATCATGGCAAAGGGCGGCCCGTTCTGTCGAGGCCGCCCAATTAGACCCTAGATGGGTTATGCCACCTTCGCCGAGGCTTCGATAAAGCATAGTCTTTTCAGAAGCCTTTCGAAGAAAATGCGTTGGACGATCGTTCCGATCCCATCAAGAGTGAAACGACGATGTCGGCTCGGACGTAGGCAACGTCCAAGCCGAGCATCCCATCCGAGCCTACGCAGCCTCCCAAACCTGATTGAGAACTTTGGCAGCCAGAGCTGCCTTGTCCTGTGGCAAGAAGCGGCTATAGTGTTGCTGAACGACATCGGGCGTATCCTGAATGGCGTAGCTCGCCTGCTCGTAGGATCCGGTCTGCTTCAGAATATGTGTCGCAGGTTATGGGGTCCGTGCGGTAGCAAGCCCTTGATTGCACCTCGCCCTGTGTAGGGATTGTAGATGCCGTAACGTTGGATCGCAGTCCGCCAAGCCTCGTAGAACGTGGTCGAGTTGTAGGCAGCATCGATGCTGGTTGTCTTCACCGTCTTGACGAAGAATGTTCCAGGGTCTCTGGCACCGCCAAGCAGAACGCCGCGATGGCGGTCGATGTACGCATCGAGGTATTTGTAGAGATCGAGCAGGTCTGGCAGGATCAGCCGGAACGGCTTTTGACCGAAGAAGGATGAGCCGGAGTTCTTGAATGCGACCGACGGGATAAGGACCTCCCACCCCTGATCGCGATCACTCCAGCGCAACTCCCCGCATTTCATGTCCTCCAGTCGGCGTTCTGATGTCGGATAATGTCCTCGCGGGCAGACACGCAGTTGGCGAAGGTCCTTTTGCCGCAGCCCGAGGTGCAGGCCAAGCCTGAGCAGCAGGAATGATCTTACGGCCTCGGCCGCTGGCCGTGGATATCTGTTCTCATCCGGCATACGTGCAAGGATCTCGTCTGTGATCTTGCGATATTCCGCCAACGGGCTCTCGGCTTCGAGAACACACATGATCGGCTCGAACGGGTCGCGATGAACACGCATGACGCGTTGGATTTCCTTGGATCTGTTCGCGGCATGTCGGTGGAAAGCGTCGCAGGCCCCATGCCAATCGCGAGCTGCGAAGTCGATTTCTTCCTGTTCAATCAAGCCTGAGATCGGCCTGATGTTCTTAAGCAGTTCCGGATGCTGCCGGATCCAACCAACGTCGGCGCGAGAAAGGGCTTGGGCAACCATCAGCATGTCCTCTTCCCATTTGGTATAGAAGCCACGGCGCTGTTCCCGCCACTGCAGATACCAGTCCCAAACGCCAGGGAAGATGAGAAGGCCAAAACTCAAATGACTGAGCGGAACGCCAAAACCCTTTACTGCACCGTTAGGTGAAGCGGCCAGCGCCCCAAACATGAGGCCGAGGTGCTCAATCTTCTGAGAGGCCGTCTCCTCACCCCAAACGCCGTTCCGCTGAAATCCAATTGCCGTCAACGTCGAGGTTTTGAAGCGGATGAGATCTGCAATTTCCATGGCAAGCTGCGGCGGCGCGTCGACGACGCCGGAGAGCAGGTCAGGATCATCGAACTCGGCCGCTTGATTCTGATTGGCGACGGCCACGGATGCCAAGGATCTGGCCGACAAAGCGCTTCCGCCATAAGTGACGCCGGGAAAGCGAATCGCATATCGTTGTTTGCTGGCCGCCGCCTGATAGCGACGATACTCCGTTGATCCGGAAATGATCACCCGGCGCACCCAATCGAGGATCTCTTCGCGTTTGGTGAAAGGCAGACTGCTGAAGTCATCCGGAAGGTGCAATGCAATCCTGCGCCGCTCAGCCGGGCTGATATCACCGAGATCGTGACCGTAAAGCGAACGTGCTTGATGAGGCAGCTTCTCTTTGAAATATCCCTCTGGCAAACGATAGCGCCGCTCGATCCTGCGAAGGATATCGAAACTGGCAACAGATCGGGGCACACGCTCGCCCTGGATCCAGGAAAGCAGCGTCTTGTTGTCGAAGGTCTCGTTGAGACGGACAACGGCGCGATAGAGCTGCCAATATGTGTCGCCGAACCGCCGCATATGATAGGCCAGTGCATCCTGAAAGCTTGCCGGATCTTCTGTGGCGTCGAATAGTGGTTCTGGGAACGGACTGATCGGCTTCGGTGCGGGCACAGGCTGTGTCGACGCAGTACGGACAAAGGAATCGTCGGCCACTGCGCGTTGCGGTTTTCTGGTCGAGGATGTGGAGACAACCTTTTTGGCGAGCACAGTTTTGCGCGGGCTAGCTGCCGGCTTTGGTGGCCGTCGTCCTTCGGCTGCCGGTGGAGGGGCGAGCCACCGGATGATTGCATCGAGGCCTGGCCGGAGCTGCTTTTTCAGTTCTAGCGTCAACTCGGCTTCGATCCCGCAGGCCTGGCCGATTGCCGTCCAGTCGATATGGCCATTCAGGAGCGGGGGCGATTTCCGGTAGATAATCAAACTGACAAGGTAAGGTCGGATACTGTCAACTACACGCCCGGACGCGATGGGAGCGATGCGTAGCTCGCAGAAGTCGGATATCTTTTGCTGAAAATGCCGTGATGAAATGTCGTTTTTGGTCATGCTCATTCCGTTTCTCTCGGCGCTAATGCCGAGGGCGAGCGGAAATATGAGGTGAGCTTTAACAAAATATGTTTAGGCTAGGTTGATAACCTTTCGATCGCTGCTGCTTGGATCGACAGCTACAGATGCTGTGTTGAGCGATAGACGGACTTGCAATAACTCATTTATGGCAATAATCATGAGCTATAGAAAGGCTGGCTATAGCTCATGAAATGGAACTGGCAGAATGCCGAATGGCCAAATTTCAGGTATGACGCAGCAAGCGTGATACCGCTGGAACAGAAATTCCTGCAGTCCGCCGGCGAGGTCATTGGTGCCGTCCGGCATTTCAATGAGGATGACAGCAATCAACTTCGCATTGAATTGCTGAGCGACGAAGCGGTCAAGACCTCAGAGATCGAGGGGGAGTTTCTGGATCGCGCAAGTGTTCAATCCTCGCTCCGCCGGCAGTTCGGCCTCAACACTGACGATAGGCAGATCCGCCCCCAAGAACGCGGGATCGCGGAGATGATGGCAGATGTCTATCGAAACTGGCATAAGCCGTTGGATCGTGAAGAATTGTTTCATTGGCATTCGATGCTGATGGCCGGAAATCGATACATTGAGACGATTGGTGATTACCGCAAGCATGAAGACGCGATGCAGATCGTGTCAGGTCGATTGGATAAGCCCACAATCCATTTCGAGGCTCCCCCTTCTCGCCAGGTTAAAACTGAGATGGAGACCTTCATCAAATGGTTCAATCGATCCGAGCCGGATGGCCAAACACCGCTCCAAGCTCTAACGCGCGCAGCAGTGGGTCATCTTTATTTTGAAAGCATTCATCCATTTGAGGATGGTAATGGCCGAATTGGGCGCGCGCTTGCTGAGAAATCCCTGGCGCAGAACATTGGGCAACCAAGCCTCATTTCACTCGCCTTCATGATTGAGAAGAACCGGAAGGCCTACTATTCCGAGCTTGAGCGCCACCAGCGCACGCTTGATATCACCGATTGGATCTTTTTCTTTTCGGAGACGATCCTGGATGCTCAACGGGCAACGCTTGAGCGCATAGATTTCTTTATTCAGAAAGCAAAATTCTACGACCGGTTTCGAGCCAAACTGAACGAGCGGCAAGAAAAGGTGGTCGCGCGCATCTTCAAGGAAGGGACAGCGGGCTTCAAGGGCGGCCTAAGTGCAGAAAACTACATCTCGATCACAAACACATCCCGCGCGACAGCGACACGCGACCTCCAGCAACTCGTGGAGATCGGTGCGCTCACGCGTACCGGTGAACGTCGGCATACGCGCTACTCGCTGTCATTGGTGAGATAAATTGACGCCTGTTAATGAACTTCATCAAAGCCATTATCTAGGTGAACGGCTGTTCGATTCCTCTCAAAGCCAAAACATGGTGCCCTGTCCGACTGACAAGATTACTGCAGGCGCCGTCAACCTTTCGCAAACACCCGGACCATATCAAACGTGACCGGCCTGCGCCGATCGAGCGCCAGGGCGTCCCGGATCTCAAGAATATGCTCGCGCATGAGGGCGACAGCCTGTTCGACCTCGCCTTTCTCGCAGTGCTCGATCAGGTCGTCATGATGATCATGCCAACCGGCGAGCCCCATCTGGTTATCGAACAGGTTGACGATGAGGCTGGTGCGAGCCACCAGCAGCCGCACCTGATCTGCGAGAACGCGATTACCTGATAGCTCTGCCATTAATGTGTGGAAGCCGCCTGACAGGTGGATGGCCTCGCGGATATAGCCTTGCTCGCGGAGCTTGTGCTCTTGCTCGATATTGTCGCGCAGCTTGGCAATCGCATTCGGATCGGCCGCCTGGGCAACCGCTTCGGTTGTGCCGGCCTCAATGGCGACACGGGCGGCAAACACCTGCCGGGCCTCGTCGGCGTCGGGGGCCGCGATATAGGCTCCCCGGTTGGGAATGAAGACGACAAGCTTTTCCCAGTGCAGGCGCTGCAGGGCGGTGGCGACCATACGTCGCCCCACGCCAAATGCTTCGACCAGGGCGATCTCCGTGAGCTTCGTTCCAGGCAAAAGACGCTGATCGACAATCGCGTCGAACAGATGCTGGTAGGCGGCCTCAGCATCCTCTGTCCGGGGACGGTTGCGCTCATTCATCACGCCCACCAAACGCGTCTTCTGGTTCATCTTTGGGCTCTCCGCGATTAATCGCTACACTCAAGATTGCGCACAATCTTGAGCGCACCTTTGTTTTCACAATATTTCGCAGATTGGCACGCCCCTTGCAAAACATTCCTTGCGGCTTCACCAACAAAAGGGGACTGACATGCTCGAATTCAAAACTTCCAGACGGACCATTCTGCAAGCGGCCCTGGCCGCGCCCTTCGTTCTTCAGGCGGGTCGCAGCTTCGCGGCCGAGCCGGTCAAATTCTCCTTTGCCGTGCCGTTCGACGGTTCGATCTCCATGTACCTTCTCGCAGCCCAGAATGGCTGGTACAAGGACGCGGGCCTCGACTGCCAGTTCGACACCAGCGGTGGCTCGGGGGAGGCGGCATCGCGCACGGGCTCTGGCGTGTATGACGGGGGGACCGTCGACATCAACAATCTTGCCGAGTTCAACTCGAAGAACCCGACGGCCGAAGTGCGCGCCGCCTACATGCTCTATTTCAAGAGCCCACTTTCGGTCGTGACGCTTGCCAAATCCGGCATCACCAAGCCGTCGGACCTGGAAGGTCGCACGATCGGCGCGGCCGCGGCGGACGGTGCTTATCGCCTGTTCTCGACTTACGCCAAGACGACATCGATCGACGCTGCGAAGATCAAGTGGAATATGGTCGGCCTGCAGCTCCGCGAGGCCGTTTTGGCCGGAGGTAGCGCCGACGCCATTCTTGGTTTCGATTCCACGGTGTATTTCGGCTTGCAGAAGGCCGGCATCGCACCTGGCGATATCAAGATCCTCTATTATTCGGATGCCGGGCTCGATCTTTACGGCAATGCTATCGTGCTCTCGAAGAAGTTCCGCACCGAGCGTCCCGACGTCGCCAAAACCTTCATCGCGGTCAGCGCCCGCGGCTATCAGGCAGCGATCGCTGATCCGAAAGCCGCCATCGCGGCATTGAAGGCGCATTCGCCGCTGATCAATGCCGATCTGGAAGAGCAGAAACTGCGCTGGCTGATCAAGAACCAGTTCACCACGGACGAGACGAAAAAGAACGGCATGGGCGGTATCGACACGGCTCGCCTGTCTAAGTCGATGGAAGCCGTGGCGGCAGGCTTTGCGCTTCCGTCCGTGCCAAAGGCAGAAGATCTCTTCGATCCGTCCTTCCTGCCGTCGGCTGATCTCAGAAAGCTCCCGGCATGACCTTCGATCTGGTGATCCGCGGTGGGACGATCGTGACCGCCTCTGACGTGACGAAAGCGGACCTTGGCGTCCGGGGCGGTCGCATCGCCGCGATCGCCGATCGCATCGTGGATGGCGATCGGGTGATCGACGCAACCGGGCGGCTCGTCATGCCCGGCGGCATCGATGCCCATTGCCATCTCGATCAACCACAGGCGCCGGGCCTTGCGGCCAAGGGCGCCAAGATGGCGGATGGATTTCGATCCGGAAGTATCAGCGCCGCCTTCGGGGGAACGACAACCATCGTTCCCTTCTGCGTCCAGCATCGGGGTGAATCCTTGACCGCGGCCGTGACCGACTATCATCGCCGCGCCGAGGGTCAATCGGTCACGGATTACGCCTTCCACCTGATCGTCAGCGATCCGACACCGGCAGTCCTGGGCCAGGAACTGCCTGCACTCATCCGTAGGGGGCACACCAGCATCAAGGTCTACATGACCTATGATGCGATGCAGCTCAGTGATCGCCAGATCCTCGACGTCTTCGAGACGGCACGCGAGGAGAGGGCGGTTATGCTGATCCACGCGGAAAACCACGAGATCATCGGCTGGCTCGCGGACCGTCTGGAAAAGCAGGGCCGGACGAAACCGGTGGCGCATGCAACATCGCGGCCGCTGCCCGTCGAGCGCGAGGCGACGCATCGTGCCGTGACGCTCGCCGAAATCGCCGGTGTCCCGCTCGTCATCGTCCACGTCTCGGGTGGCGATCCGCTCGAAGAAATCCGCCGCGCCCGTGCAAGAGGCCATGTGGTGATTGCGGAAACCTGCCCGCAATATCTGCTGCTGACCGAAGCCGATCTGGAAATGCCGGATATGCTGGGCGCCAAAGCCATGTGCAGCCCGCCGCCGCGCGATACGGCGGCACAGGCAGCACTCTGGCGCGGCATCGAGGACGGCACGATCGACGTGTTCAATTCCGACCATGCACCCTATTGCTTCGATGCGGATGGCAAGTTGAAGGCTGGCCCCAATCCATCGTTCCGGGCGATTGCCAACGGCATTCCGGGATTGGAGACCAGACTGCCGATCCTGTTCAGCGAAGGTGTCGTGAAGGGTCGTATCGATTTGTCCCGTTTTGTCGCGCTGACTGCCACGAACAATGCCAAGCTCTACGGCCTCCATCCCCGCAAAGGCACGATCGCTGTGGGCGCCGATGCGGATCTGGCGATCTGGGACCCGGCAAAGCGGGTCACCATCACCAACGACATCCTGCACCACAATGTCGACTATACGCCCTTCGAAGGGCTTGAAGTCCAGGGCTGGCCGGAAACCATGATCAGCCGCGGCGATATCATCATCGAGAACAATCAACTGAAAGCGCAGCCCGGACGCGGGCAGTTTCTGACACAAGAGACGTCGTCGGCCTGGAAGACGAGGGAGATCACCGCATGGATCTGAAGATTGCAGGAAAGCGAGCCCTGGTTCTCGGAGGCAACCGCGGCATGGGCTTGGCGATCGCGAGATCGCTCGCCGCAGAAGGCGTCTCTGTGCTTCTCGCAGCACGGGATGAGAAAGCGCTTGCTGCCGCAGCGGCCGAAATCGGCGCCGCCGGGACGTTCGCGGTCGATCTGTCGGATACGGAAAGTCTGCAAGCATTCGCGGCCGCGGTCGGTGATGTCGATATCCTGATCAACAATACCGGTGGACCGCCCTATGGCGAAGCGATCGGGCGCGACATGGCCGATTGGGAGGAGAGTTTTCGGTCGATGTCCATGTCGGTGATCCGGCTGACCGATCTGTTTCTGCCGGCGATGCGGTTAAAAGGCTGGGGCCGCGTCGTGACCGTCGTCAGCACCGGTGCGGTGCAGCCTATCCCGGTCCTCGGTATCTCGAACACGATCCGCGCCGGCCTGATCGCCTGGTCGAAATCGCTGGCACCCGAGGTCGCCAAGGATGGTGTGACCGTGAATGTGCTGATGCCGGGACGCGTTGCAACCGAGCGCGTTGCAATGACCGATGAGGCGACGGCCGAGCGCGAGAAGATTTCTGTCGAAACTGTCCGTCAGCGCTCTTTTGCGCAGATACCCGCTGGTCGATACGCGGAGCCGGAAGAGATTGCGTCGGTGGTGTCTTTCCTCTGCAGCGGTCCGGCCTCCTACGTCACAGGCAGTGTTTACCGCGTTGATGGAGGTTACGTGCGCCATGTCTGATCCAATATCCATGCTGACCAGACCTGCACTGAAACTCACCCACCGTGGTGCTTCACTCATCCTCGCCGCTGCGGTCCATGCGGCGGAAGCGATGAAGGTGCCGCAATGTATCGCGATCGTCGATGAAGGCTGCAACCTCCTGGCCTTCATCCGCATGGATGGATCGCGCGTCCTCTCCATCGAAAGCGCTACGCGAAAGGCAATGACGGCCGCAACGACCGGCCAGCCGACGGGAAATATTTCGCCAGACAAGGCGTTGCTGCTGGCCGAGGCAACCTCCGGCCGGATGACGAACCTGCTCGGCGGCGTGCCGTTGATCGTCGATGGCCACATCGTCGGCGGCATCGGTGTCGGTTCCGGCACGGGGGAGCAGGATCTTGAGATCGCACAGGCTGCGGTCGACGTGTTTCAGAATATGATAAAAGAGGGGCAGATTGCATGACGACAACATTCGCTCCCGTGGAGCATAGCGGCGCAAGGATTGCGCAGCTCGAGGATGTGAAGGTTCGCTTCGGGAAAGGCGACAATGCCTTCCTGGCGCTGGACAAGACCAATCTGACGGTGCGGCCCGGAGACTTTGTCGCCATGGTCGGGCCATCCGGTTGCGGCAAATCCACCATCCTGAAACTGGTTGCCGGTCTGCTTCGGCCGACGGAAGGCGTGGTCTTCGTTGCCGGGCGCGAGGTCGGGGCTGAGCAGGTGGGGATCGGGATGGCCTTCCAGAACCCGACCATGCTGCCCTGGCTGACGATCCGCCAGAACATCATGCTGCCGCTGAAAATCGTCAAACCCTATTCCGACACCTTCAGCCGCGACAAGGATACCGTGTTCAGGGAGCGCGCCGACGCGCTGCTCGCCAAAGTGGGCCTGACCGGCTTTGGCGATCGACGCCCATGGGAGCTTTCCGGCGGCATGCTGCAGCGTGCCAATCTCTGCCGAGCACTGATCCACTCTCCAAAACTGCTGATGCTCGACGAGCCGTTTGGCGCTCTCGATCAGTTCACTCGCGAGGAACTCTGGGCGATCCTGCAGGATCTCTGGATGGAGACCAGGCCGACGGTCTTCCTCGTCACCCACGATCTTCGCGAGGCGGCTTTTCTCGCCAGCCGGATACTGGTGATGAGCGCGCGTCCGGGGCGCGTGACCGAGGATCGTGCCGTGGATTTCCCAAGGCCAAGAACGCTCGAAACCACATTCGAGACCGAGTTCACCGATCTGACCAATGATTTGCGGCGGCTGATCTTTGCTGCACGCCAGGGAGTGGAGAAGGCCTGATGCTGTCGCCCCAAATCAAGGAAAACCTGAAGTCCGCCTCGTTGATCGTAGGCCTGTTCGTCGCCTGGGAAATCGCCTGCGTCGTCTTCCAGATCAGCCCGATCGTGCTACCGCGGCCGAGTGCCGTATTCACCACGATGATCGTCCAGATGCCGGCGCTCTGGCCGAACATTCTCCAGACACTGGCCACGACCATGGTGGGCTTTGTTCTCGGCATGATCATCGGCGTGGCGCTCGGCGTCTTTGTCGGCGTATCGCGGACGGCCTACAAGACAGCCTATCCGCTGCTCGTCGGCTTCTCCTCCATCCCCAAAGTCGCGGTCGTGCCGATCTTCGTTCTCTGGTTCGGCTCGGGAACGGTTCCGGCGGTCCTCACCGCGCTGACGACCTGCATTTTCCCGATCGTGGTCAACGTGGCGACAGGCCTTGCGACCACCGAGCCGGAAATGGAGGATGTGTTGAAGGCGCTCGGAGCATCGCGCATGCAGGTGCTCTGGAATGTCAGCCTCCCGCGCGCCATGCCTTATTTTTTCGCCTCGCTGAAGGTGGCGGTGACGCTCGCCTTCGTCGGCACGGTCCTGTCCGAGACGGTTGCTTCGAACCTCGGCATTGGCACGGTGATGATGATGGCGACCTCGAGCTTCGATGTACCACTTGCCTTCGCGGGCCTGTTCGCCTTGGCGTTTCTCGGGATCGCGCTCTACAGCGTCTTTGCGGTCATCGAGCAGCGGGTGTGCGGCTGGGCCAACCGCAAGCAGGAATTTGCAATGGGATGATGCGTGGCCGGCGCGTTAGTTCCGCTGGCGTGCTTCTTCACTGAAATCGCGGAGAACCATTGGCTGCCTCGATGTCTGAATTGAGGTGGCCGATGGTTCGTATTTGTTCAAGAGCAAAATGAAGCGCTTCCCAGGCGGCGAACAGCTCATCACCTGTATGCTAAAGCTTCCAACGCTCCGCTTTTCTCCGAGATGTCAGAAGACGCTGGTATGGCCCAATAGTCGCTGCAAGATCCTCGTGGTGGCCTCTCTGCGCGATCCTGCCATGCTCCAGTACAATAATCTGGTTCGCTTTGCTGATCGTCGAAAGCTTGTGGGCGACAACGATAAGGGTTTTTGCTGCCGCGATGCAAACTAGGCTTTCCTGCAAAGCCTGTTCTGTAACCGGATCGATCGCGGAAGTGGCTTCGTCGAAGAGCAGGATCGGGGTGTCCTTTAGAAGCGCTCTGGCGATGGAGATGCGCTGTCTTTCTCCCCCAGACAGTGCCGAACCGGCTTCACCGACCTGGGTATCGTACCCGTCAGGCAATGCAGAGATGAAGGCATGCGCTTGGGCAAGCCTTGCGGCGTCTTCGATTTCCATTAGGGAGGCATCGGGTTTCGCGAAGGCAATGTTATCGGCGATCGTGCCGGAAAAGAGATAGACATCCTGGAAAACAATGGTCACCAGGTTTGAAAGGTCGCCTTCGGAAAGATGGCGCACGTCGGCTCCGCCGATGCACACTGTGCCGTCCGTCGCATCGAAGATGCCGGCGATGAGGTTGAGCAAGGTGCTTTTGCCCGATCCGGAATGGCCAACGATCGCCGTCATGCCACGTTCGGGGATCTCGAAGGTCAGTCCCTCGAGACACCCTTCGCGGCCGTCATGCTTGAAACCGACACCGCTGAAGGAAATAGCCGACCCCTCCGGACGCTGAAGTGGCAAGGCGACGGCGGACGGCTGTTGGCTGAGAATGTGGTCGGCCCGCGCCAGTGCCGCATCCGCCATCCTGACATGTTCCATGACGGCGACGAGGCCGAGAAGCGGCGCGTAGAAGGAGAAGGCGAGAATCAGGACGGAAAGAAGCGTTGCCCGATCGAGCATGCCGACCTGCCAGCCAGCGCCGGAGGAGCCCATCAGCAGCGGTACGCCGAGAAGGATGATTGCCCCGAACGCCACTATTGGCACCGCCAGTTGCCTGACCATGCGGATGGAAATATCGCGGAACTGCTGCAGGGCGCCGTCGAATTGGTTCTGGCTGTTGGCGATCCTGTTGAACGACTTGATGACCGGCATGCCACGAACATATTCGATCATCCTTTCGGTCGCCTCCGCCTGCCGGTCCTGGCGCAGAATGGCCTGCCGCGACAAGGCACGGCTCGACCAGATCAGGATAGGCAGCCCGGCGAGGATGGAAACGCAGGCAACGGCCGCTACCGCCGGCTGGCGGACGGCGAAGAAGGCCAGCATTACAAGCGGCAGGCCGATCGCCTGGGCGATACGGGGCAATCCGTCGGAGAAAAAGCCTTCCACGAACTGGGTATCGCTGGTCAGTACCGACAGGATGTCGCCGGCCCCGCGTCTGACATGGAAGCCGAGGGGCAGGCGGTGCAGATGATCCAGAAGCGTGCGTCGCAGGTCCCGTCCGATCTTGAAGCTTGCGAGCCAGGCATATCGCATCGCCCAGTAACCGCAGACAAGCTGCCCGACCAACGACAGAGCGAGAACGAGCATGATCTTGGCGATCCAGTCGGTCGCCGGCATGCCGCCATCGGCAAGAGCGATGATCACATGCACCGCGGTGGCGTAGGAAAGCCCGAGAAAGGCAGACTGCGCAAGGCGTAAAACCAATCCGCGGATGACCGCAGGCCGGTGGCTGCGGGAAAGTGCCCAGACGCGCCGCAGGCTTCCGAGATCGGACCTCGGCGGTGAGGTGTGGGCGACGGCATCAATAAAGAGATCTGTCATGTCGGTATCGTGTCCGCGGCGTTGGTTCCTAGCGCCAAACAAGGCTCTATGCCTGGCTGTAGCTCTGCCACAGCGAGGCATAGAGCCCGCTTTGCTGCAGCAGCTGTTCATGCCGCCCGCTCTCGGCGACCGTGCCGTCGCGCAGGACGACAATCTGCTGGGCGTGCATGATCGTGTGCAGGCGATGCGCCACGACCAGCAGGGTCTTGCCCTTGGCCAGCGAACGGATCGCATCCTGGATGGCAGCCTCGTTGTCCGGGTCGGTCATTGCCGTCGCTTCGTCGAGGATGATGATCGGTGCGTTCTTCAAAATGGCGCGGGCAATTGCCAGTCGCTGGCGTTCCCCGCCAGAAAGCTGGGTTCCGCCAGAGCCGATCCGGGTCGAGTATCCCTGCGGAAGTGCGACGATGAAGTCATGCGCCATCGCGGCGCTCGCGGCCTGCTCGATCTCCTCGCGGCTGGCATCCGCCTTGCCGACCCGCAGATTGGCTTCGATCGTGTCGGAAAACAGGAACGTGTCCTGGAACACGAAGGCGACCGTCTGCATCAGTTGTTCAAGCGCCATGTCGCGCAGGTCGACGCCGCCGATCAGGATCCGGCCGGCGGAAACGTCGCGCATGCGGGCGACGAGGCTGGCCAGTGTGCTCTTGCCAGCGCCCGAGGGGCCGACCAGCGCCGTCATTTCTCCCGCCCGTGCGATCAGGTCGATCCCCTGCAGGACCTCCCGGTCCGGATAGGAAAAGGAGACGTTCTCGAAGCGGATATCGTGGCCGCCGAGCGGGCAGATCGTGCCGCTATCCGCCTGTTGCGGTTCTGCCAGGATATCGGCGACGAGGCGCGATCCGACGCTCAGATGGGCGAGGTGATGAAACTGGTTGAACAGCTTGAGCAGCGGCTGGCTGTAATTGGCGCCAAGGATGAGGAACAGGACAAGCGTCGGAAGGTCCGTCTGTCCCGCCTGGAAAAGCAGAAGGCCGGTCGGCAGGATGAAGACGATGTTGGTGAGCACCAGGGTGAAGAACGGTCCGCCGAGCGGCAGGTAGAGTCGCGTCATGTCGGCCTGCACCTGCGCATAGTCGTCGATTGCCCGGGTCGCCACGCCAAGGGCCGGCCCGCTGCGGTTAAAGACCTTGAGTACCTGCATGCCGGCCAGGTAATCGGCGATGTCCGCGTTCATCCGGGCTCCGACGGCCATATAGGTGCCCGCAAGCCTTCCGCTGACCGTCATGGCACGACCGAGCAAGAGAAAGGACAGTGGGGTCACGAAGACCGCCGCAATCGCCAGCTGCCAGTCTGCGATAAATAGCCATGCCGAGACGGCAATCCAGGTCGACAGGGCGCTGACGCCGTCCGGTAGCCCATGAGCGAAGACCGATTCCAGCTTTTCCGGCTCGTCGACCACCAAGCGTTTCGCCTCGGCGCTGGAACGGCCAGAAAAATAGCCGAGCGGCAGTCGGGCGATATGCTGGGACAGCTGCAACCGAAGCCGATGGATGGCGTCGAAGGCCGCGATATGGGCAAGGATTGTCGAGTAGGCGAACAGGCCGTAGCCAACGATAATGGCGGCGGCGGACAGGGTGGAATGAAGCAGGAAAAGATCAATATCGGCGGTACCGTCGAGGATCGCAGTGACCAGCTGGCAGATCGACCAGACCGGCACGAGCTCTAGAAAGGCCGAGGCCGTTGCGGTGATCAGTGCGGCAACGAAACCGGCCTTTCCCCGTGCGGCGATATGGCCGGAAAGCAGGCGCAGGCTGGCAAGGTAGTCTGGCTTTTCGCTGGTCTTGTCGGAAGCGGGCATTGATCAGATCTCGCGGGCGGCGAGGCTGGCGCGCGGCCAAGGCAGGCAGATTAGCCCGGCAGTGAGGGCGCAGCCGGTTGCGGCTGCGGCGAGTGTCGCACCATATCCCCCCGTCGCGGCAATGAAACCGCTCGCCATGAAGCCTGCAAGGGCCACAAGCGACATGACCGCGGACAGGAAGGTGACTTCGGTGGCGGCCGCATCGCCATCGCCGGCGATCTTCAGGAACACCGTGTTCGATATCACGCCGAGCGCACAGATTGCCGAGAATATCACGACGACGGAGGCAAGTGCGCCGCCCCACTCTCCGGTCAGCCGGGTTGCGCCGAGCAGGCCGAGGGTGATCACGGCGATGACGGCCGGGCCACCGGCCATCAGTGTTCCGAGCGGGGTGCGGGTGCCGAGCCACCCGGCGAGCGGACCGGCAAGCGTGGCGGCAACGAGATTGCCCAGTCCGGCGGCGAGCCCGATCGAGGTCAGGTCGAAACCGAGATCGACAAGCCTGGGTTGGGTCATGGCAAACGCTACCGCGAGGCCGAACGTCGCCGGGGCGAGGGCCAGCATCACCGCCCATGCGTTGCGGTTGGCGATGATCCGCAGACCGCCGCTGCGGATGGCAGGTCTCTGCTCGGAGCCTTTAACCAGCATCAGTACGGGCAAAAGCGCGAAGCTGATGGCCGCAAGGCCCGCCAGCGAGGCGGTCCAGCCTATGCCCTGCACCAACAAAAGTGCGAGTGAACCGCCGATGATGTTGCCGACTGCCGTGCCCCAGCCGAACGCTGTCGCGCCCCAGGGCTTCTCAGCATCCCCCAGGACATCCGCCGAAAAACCGAGAATGACCGATCTCTGGGTTGCGGCAAATGCTGCAAGCAGCATGCCTGCGATCAGGATGCCGGCAAGGTTGCGCGCGGGATCCAGCACTGCCAGGATGACAAACAGCAGGCCGCTGCCGATCTGCGTTGCCACCAGCCAGAACCGCCGTCGCTCGATGCCCGCGGGCGCTCTGCGATCGACGAGCGGGGCCCACAGGAAGTTCACGGTGAAGGCGAAGAAGACGAGGCCGAAAAGCCCGAGCGTCTGAAGCGACGCCCCGTTCTGGCGTAGTACCGAAGGCACGGCACTATACAATAAGGAGACGGCAAAATACGGCTGGCACGACAGGAGCAGGATGAGCAGAAAACGCATAGCGGCGCTCAGAACTTGATCTCGACGCCGGCCCCGACAACTCGGCCGAGGCCCGGGCTGACCGCCTGTATGGTCGGCGTGTAGGACGTTCCAGCAAGCTCCACCTTGTCATCGAAGACGTTACGGCCGAAAGCATAGATGCTGAAGTTTTCCTTCTCCCAGCCGACCCGCGCATTAACGATGTGGTAGTTCTTCAGGTCGAAGCTGTTCGAGACATCGGCCGGCCGCCTTCCTCCGGTGAACTGGAATTCGGAGGTCGAGACGAGCTCGCCTTCAAGGCCGTAATCGTCCAGCGCCAGCCGATGGGTGAGGCCGAGCGAGCCCGACCACTCGGGGACACCCGGCAGCCGTCCGCCATTGCTTGCGCCGGAGGCGTCACCAGCATCGACATTGACGAATTCGGCGCGCGTGTAACCGACGCCGGCATGCAGTTCCAAGCCATCTGCAACCTCGGCGCGGGCCGAGGCTTCAAATCCCCAGGTCCGGTAGTCGAGTGCGGCGATGGCAAACTGGCTGGCGGTGAGATCGAAATAGTTCACATGGCCATTCTTCACGTCGTTGTAGAACACCGATCCTTCGAGCGTCAGGCTGCCGTCGAGAAGCGTGTGACGGGTGCCGATCTCATAGGTCCAGTTGGACGAGGGCGGGTAGGAGGAGACAGCCTGCCCGTAGACGGCATCGATGTTAAAATAGGGGAAACCGGGGCCTGAATGTCCCTGTTTGACCGAAGCGTAATAGAGGTGTTCTTCGCTGGGTTTGAAGCTGAGGGTCAGGCCGCCGGCGAGATAACCGCCATCGGTCTTGCCGCTTTCGGAAAAGTAAGGGACCGTGCCGGCAGCACCGTTTGAAACGTAATAGCCGTCGCGGGATACGCTTTCATATCCGGCCCTTAGGCCGGGCGTCAGGAAGACGGTGTCGGTTAGCGGAATGTCTATTTCGCCGAAGACGGAATAGTCCTGCAGGTCCAGCTTAGAATCGTAGAGTCCGTTCTGCGTCACTCCGAACGAGTTGGAATTCGTGCCGTGATGATGGAAGCGGGAATCGTAGACGCTGATGCCGCCCGTCCAGCGATACTCGTCGCCTTCCTTGGAGGAGGCCCGCACCTCGCCCGACCAGGCCTTTTCCTCGAACCGATAGTCGGTGCAATCGCTGCAGGTGGTGGAGGAAAAGGCGGTGGCCGGCAGTCCAAACATCGGGCCGTAGATCAACCCATCGGTATTGTCGGAATCCATGTACGAAACAATGTTTTGGTAGCCGAGCGTGCCCGTTAGGTCGAAGGCGTCGAACTCGTGCTTGATCTCAATGCTGCCAATGCCGAGGTTGCGATCGAAGCCTAGCGGCTTGTCGAGCATCACAGCCGGATATTGGGAACTGTCGCGCAGGATGTAGTTGAACGTCTTGCGCTCGTCCCGTTCGAAGTAGCCTGTCGCCGTGATCGTAGTGTTGTCGCCGGCAAACCAGCGCAGCGAACCGCGACCGGCGGCAATATTTCGGTCGGGCAGGTCGGAACCGTCGGTGAGGTTCTTCACGTCGCCCTTGCCGCCGGTGAGCCGGATGGCGCCGCGTCCATTGAGGACGTCGGGCAGGATTTCTCCACCGGCGATCAGGTCGGTCAAGTATTCATTGTTGCTTCCGTATTCGCCGCGCACCCTAATGTCCCGTGTACCGTCTGGCTCTCCGGTGACGATGTTGATCGTGCCGCCCTGCGATGCCCGTCCGAACAGCACGTTCTGCGGGCCGCGCAGCACTTCGACTCGGGTGACGTCCAGATATTGCTGGCTGCCCGAATACATCGATATCGGCATGCCGTTCTGGGCATAGCTGATGGTGGAATCGAAGGGGTTCATCGGGAAGCTGAGCGTGCCGACGCCGCGGATTGCGCCGAAGGCGAACAGCGGATTGCCGACATCGTTGACATTGTAGTTCGGGATGTTGCGCGATACGTCGACTGAGGCATTGGACGGGCTTTCGAGCATGATGGTCGCCGAACTGGCAAGGCCGACACTGACGGGTACGCTGGAGATATCTTCCGCATCGCGGCGCGCGGTGATGGTGATCGGCTTCAGCGTCGTGGCATCGGATCCAGTGTCGGCGGAGGTCTGCCCGGCCTCCTGCGCCCACAGCGGCGATGCCGAGCCAACAAGCGCTGCGACGGCGACGGACGCGAGCAGCAACTTTGCGCGCTCCAGGTTCTGATCGTGTTGGCGATGGAAGGTGTGACCGCGCATGATGCCCCCGAAATAGAAATCATGACAAGTCTGGTAGACTTTCGCTAGGCGAGGGACAATGCAATTGGGCGATGCGTCAGGCCAAGAAAACGATGCGAGAAGCCAAGGGGAACGCCCCGAACGATCTGTCCCTAAAAAAGATCGACATCGGGTGGCTATTTCAATTTTGTTTCAATGACTTGGGATTAACGCCGAAGCGACGACGAAAGGCGGAGGAGAAGTTTGTCGGATGCTGGTAGCCGGTGAGCCAGGCTGCTTCGGCAACCGACCAGCCCTCCCGCTCAATGCCGTGCCGAGCTCTCTGCAAACGTTTCTCCGCGAGAAAACCGAACACCGTTTGGCCGGTGAGCGCGTGGAATTTGGTTTTGAACGAGGAAAGGCTCATGCCGGCCTTGCGGGCAAGCTCTGTAAGGTGGTGCTCCTTTTCGAGGCTGGCTTCCAGATAGTCGCAGATCTGCTGGATCTTAGCCCGGTCGCCTCGAGCCGGCAGTTGGCCATGTCTCTGGTTCAGCCATTGGGCCAGAACTTCAAGCGCACAGCTTTCCGCAACCAGCTTGTCCGAAAGGCGGTTCAGCGAGCCGCGAAGCAGTTGGTTGGCGAGGGCACTGGTGCGTTCGGTGGCAGGCGTCAGGGCAAGCTGGGTGGATTGCGTGCGCCGGTCGATCTCGTCGGCAAGATCGGCGTCCATGATTGCCTCGGCCGACGCCTGGATCACCAGCAGTCTGTTTTGCTCGCCCCGTTGGGTCTCGGTCAGCAGGGTCATGGTGTCGGCGGCGGAAACTGCTGCGATCATGCCCGGGTCGAGGAAAAACGAGCGGCCATTGTCGAGCGCATAGATGAGGCGGCTGCCCGCAAGTGAGCAGATCAGAGTCGCGGAGCGCGTCAGCGTGCCCGTGCGGGTACTCTGCCGGAGGGAGAGCATTTCTGCGGTGCAGACCTGCAATCCGCTGACGAGCCGCCGGTCATGGACTGAGCCGCAGAAGGCGGAGCTTTCGTCCTGTTCGGCAGACGTCACAGTTCCCTGGTATCCCCAGCGGCGGGCAATATCCAGAAAATGCTGATCGTCGATATTCTGTCGCACTCACCCACCATTAAAAAGTGGAGTATAGTTATCATATTTAATGACGATATCAACCTTGATGATTTCCTCATTGCCGCGAAAATCACCGAGTTCGGCAGCCTGCCATGTGTGCGCAGGCCGACCCGCATGAAAGGTATTTACCACGGATATTTTAATCGTTTTCCAACGGTTCAACGACATTTGGGCAGGAGATGCCCGGTGTGTTCGGAACTGGCTCCGCGAAAGATCTCGACCTCAATTGTCTTACGGCTGGGCATGCGCTCAAGCTTGCAGAAGCCATTCGACAGCTTTTTTCCTCCGATTTGCCGAGCTTTTCACCATGAAAGCATGCACTTAGCTAGAAGCTACGAACCCGCCAACGGTTTGTGTCCTTTCATGAGCCTAACTCAGCATACGTGGTGTATTTGCGCAACATCAGCTGCAAAAATCATGAGCGTAATTATCCACAAATATGCCATCTCGCCCGTCACCTCGGATATTTCTACGTATTTACAGATAGTTATTTAGAATGCCTTTCCTCAGCCTCGTCTTCCTTAAGCTCTAGAGTTGAGGCAAATCCGATTGCGGTCGGTCCGAGGCAAGGGTAGGCCTCGCAGGCCCGCGTTCTGAGCGGGGCGTTTCGGGTGCGGGGTTATATGTCCGGTTGGCGCGAAAGAATTGGGTCTCTTTTCCAGACGCATCATCAAAAGATGGAATCGTTTCTCCGGCGTAAGGGGGCCAATGCCGATCTGGCGGCGGATCTGGTTCAGGACGTCTTTGCCAGAACGCTTGCCGCGGGGCCCCGCGCGAGTGAAACCGATGACGTCCGCGTTCTTTACGCGTCGGCGCGCAATGCAGTGATAGAGAGCCATCGGTCACAACGCCGGCGAGGCGATATTCTCTCCTCCCTTGTTCCCGAGCAGTTGACTTGCGATATTCCATCTCCAGAAGATCGGCTTGAGGCAAGGCAGACACTGAGAGCACTCGATATCGCGCTGGCGGAGCTTTCGCCGCGATGCCGCGAGATCTTTCTTCTCCGACGGGTCGAAGGGCTGTCCAACAGTGAGATTGCCCGGCGGCAGGGTATTTCCATCAACAGTGTCGAAAAACACATCGCTCGTGCACTTCGCCATTGCCAGAAATGCCTGGCGGGCGATCGCGCTAATTCCTGATTTTTTAGGGGGACGCGCACGGTATTTCCCTCCCCGCCCGTTATCCGTTAGAGAAGCAGGCTGACAGTGCTCCAGCCGGAGGTGGAGAGCGACGAGGCGATCGAGATGAGCGGCGAAGAACCGACAGATGAACAGCGCGAGGAAGCCGCACTCTGGCTCGCAAAGCGAACAGGCGGTTCGTTCGATCAGGCTGAAGCCAAAGTGTTCGATGACTGGCTGAACGCAGATCTGCGCCATCGCCGTGCATTTGACGACGTAAGGGTGCTCTATGCCCGACTGGAAGAGCCGGCACATCGCTTTGTCGCGGCCGCGCCGATACGCCGACGCATTATTGCGCGCCTGCAGCCGCGCTGGACTTGGCTTGTTCCCCCGCTTGCGGCAGGAACGGCCCTCTGTTCCATCGCTTGGCTGGCTCCGGATATCATGCAGAACTGGCAAGCAGATATCGTGACAGGCACAGAGATCGTCACCACGGTCGCCTTGCCGGATGGCTCAATTACTCGCCTCGGGGCAGACACGGCTGTCTCGCTCGAATTCCACGACGGGATGCGTCAGGTAAGGATTTTCCGTGGAGAGGCCTATTTCGAGGTCAAGCACGATGTTCCCGGGCGGTTCACAGTCCTCGCCGGGGCCGACAAGGTCCGAGATATCGGCACGAAATTCAACGTCGATCTGGATGGAGGACGGACCGGTGTGATCGTCGCCGAGGGTGCGGTCGAGGTCGCCGGATCTGATGACGCTACCGGCCTCGTTCTGCGGCAGGGTGACGAGGTTGCGATATTGGGCGGTCGTGTCGGCGCCGTCAGCAAGGTCGATACCAATATCGCATTGTCCTGGCTCGGCGGACGCCTCGTCGTACAGGGCGCCAAGGTCGAAAGTCTTGTCCGCGAACTGCAGCGACACTCTAAGGGAAGGGTGGTCGTCATCGGTGCTGTGGCTGACCGAACGGTCTCCGGAACGTTCTCACTCGCTGATGTCGATGGTTCCATTTCGACGATTGCTGATGCCGTCGGCGGTTCGGTCACCCGCATTGGTCCACTCCTCACCATCCTTCACTGAAATGCGGTGGTGTTAACCGCAATTTTTTTGCATCGCACAGACACGGCACCGATCATGTCGCCCGTTTTCATATCTGAGAGGCCGCTGGAGCGGTTTGAAGTATGAGAGCGTAGGAGCGAATAATGGGCGTGGGGCAAAAACTGACTGGCAGGCGCCGTAAGCTGGCTGGCATGCTGGCATCAACCGCAATTCTTGTCCTGACGGCCAACACTTCATTTGCGCAGCAGGACAGCAAGTCCGCCCGCATCGCAAGCGCTTCTCCCACGACCTATTCATTTGCGATTGCCGCCAAGCCCCTTTCTGCGGCGATTGCCGATGTCGGGGCGATGAGTGGATGGCGGATCGCCTACGCATTTGCATTGCCCGCCGGGGCACGCAGCCAGTCCGTCTCCGGCACGATGACGGCTCCTGAAGCGATCAGCCGCATACTTGCCGGAACCGGGCTGAGCTACCGAATTTCGGGAGCGCAGTCGATCGTACTGGTCGATCCGAAGCAGCCGGCATCCGGCGAAGACGCCGATGGAGCCGGTGCGACATCACTCAAGCCGATCGTTCTGCACGCCGAGTCCCCCTATCCCAGCGATCCCTATGCCGGGATTGATAACCCTCCCACGAGTGTGGGCTCGAAAACCCCACTCGCCTTCAAGGAGCTTCCTCAGACGGCTGACGTCGTCACGCAGAAGCAGTTGAAGGAGCAGAATGCGAAGACACTCGACGAGGCCCTTAAAATGGCTCCAGGCGTCACGGTTTTCCAGAGTGATGCCGACCGCGTACAATATTACAGCCGGGGTTTTCCGATCTCCTCGATGGAGATAGATGGCGTGCCAGTGGTGATGAACCCCAATATGTCCGGCACCGCCAGCACCAATGCGCCCAATCTCGCCATGTATGACCGCGTGGAGGTCCTTGATGGCCCTGCCGGCTTATACAGTGGTTTTGGTAACCCTGGCGGCACATTGAATCTGGTTCGGAAGCGTGCGCCTGATCATTTCCAAGCATCGGCCGAAGCAACAGGCGGTACGCGCGACATGCTGTTCGGCACGGCAGACATCGGCGGGCCGATCAATCCCGAGGGTACGGTGCGCGGTCGCTTCGTTGCCAGCGGAGGCACCCAGGACCTCAACATGGATGGCCGCTGGCGGCATGATCAATCCTATTACGGGACGCTCGAGGCCGACCTCACTCCGGATACACTGGCACGTCTCGGCGTCAGCTATTCACGCCGTGATACGAACGAAGGATGGGCGAACAAGACACCCGTTTATTCCGACGGTACTCCTGTCGCTGGGCCGTCGAGCTATTTCGGCACATCCTGGAACCATGACAGCTACAAGAGCACCGATGTGTTTGCGAGCGTTGAACACACGTTCGAGAATGACTGGAAACTCTCGCTAAACGCCGATTACGGGCACAATGACGGGAGCATCTATTCGGGGCAATTCTTCACCGCCATCGATCCGACGACAGACACAGGCATATTCGGCACGACCAACAAGCAGATGGTCGAAAATAACGTTAGTTTTGACGCCAATGTCAGCGGTGACTACGACTTTCTGGGACGGCAGTCGCAGGCGACGTTCGGCGTCAACTACAATCACATGAACAACAAGACGACGACCTATTATGGAAGCGGAACGACCAGTGCGGAACAATTCAACTGGGAGACGGTGAACGTCTTCGACTTCTATTACCCGCAGCAGACCTTTCTCAAGACGCCCGCGGACACGACCGCCTCGACCACTGTGTCCAGCCAAACTGGCTTATACGCAAACACAAGGGTGAAGCTTCTTGATCCACTGACATTCGTCGTTGGCGGCCGGTTGTCGTGGTACAAATACGAGGTTACGCCAGATGCGACCTACAATTCGGTCAATGCTGCCGCGAGCGAAGGCAGCTACGATCGGAAGTTCACGCCCTACGCCGCTCTGATCTACGATATCGATAAGACCTACTCGGTCTATACGAGCTACACATCCATCTTCCAGCCGCAATATTACCAGGAAAAGTCAGGCGATCTCGTCAAACCGATCGAGGGCAACCAGTATGAGGTCGGCCTGAAGGGGACCTATCTCGACGGCAAGGTGAACACCTCGATCGCTCTCTTCCGCATTGATCAGAGTAACCGCTCGATGCTTGACCCCTCTGATGCCAGCAGCACCTACTATATCGGAACCGGCAAGGCCCGAACCCAGGGCATCGATCTTCGGGTCTCCGGGGAAATCGCGGACGGCTGGACATTGCAAGCCGGCTATACCTATAATAACAGCAAGTATCTGGACACGACCAGCCTCGACTCCACCGCGTCGGGCTTTACCCAGATTGCGCCACGGCATTTGTTCAAGCTCTGGACAAACTATCAATTGCCGGGTCAGCTCAATCAGTGGGAAATTGGTGCTGGCGTGAATGCTGTCAGCGAACTCTACTATGGATCTGGTACGTCCAAGATTGTCCAGAAACCTTATGCGACAGCGGACGCCCGCATCGCATATCATTTCAATGACAAGACCACCCTGGCGTTGAACGTCAGCAATCTGTTCGACAAGGTCTATTATCAGCCGATCTTGAACGGCGTCGTCTATGGCGATCGTCGCAGAGCGATGCTGACGCTGAGCGCGAAGTTCTAGCCGGCCATGGCGTCCGTGCGGAAATCCCAAGGTCTGCGGGCCGAGGTCGTGACAACAGGCAAGCTCGGGAGGCGAGGTTTCCTCTCCGGCATGCTTTGTCTGGCCGCATCTGACGCCTTCCCGCAAGCGAAAACGCCACCGAGCCGCGTCGCAACGCCCGACCGTGCTGCGACGCAGACGGTGCTTTCACTTGGCGTTCTCCCGGCGGTCACAGTCGCTCCCCAGTTTTACCGCGGCATGGGAAGTACGCCGCAGCTACCTTCCGGCATTCCCAGTTGTGGTGATCCGACGGAACCAAATCTGGAAGTGCTCCAGCGTTATGGCGTCGATCTTGTTGTAACCGGAACGATTGCGGCTGACGTGCAGGCTGTATTGCGACGGGTAGCGCCGGTTTTCCCGCTGGAGATCTATACTGGACAGGTCGCTGTTCTGGATCGGGCCAAGTCCGAGACTGCCCGGCTTGCCGATTTCTTACGCCTCTCCGCTCAGGGTAGGGCCGCTATCGACGCCGTCGACGATATTCTCACCACAGAGGCGGCCCGGATAGCAGGGCTCACTTGGCGGCCAATGTTTCTGGTGGGTCTGTCTCCTGATGGGCGCAACATGACCGTCTACGGGCGCAATAGCATCATGTACGATGTCATGGATCATCTGGGCCTCGAAAATGCCTGGACCGGACCGACCAATGCGTTCGGTTTCGCCAGCGCAGGCATCGAAGAGCTTGCTGGCCGGCCCGATGCAGAACTCCTGCACATCGAGTATGGCAGGATGACGGACGCGGCTCTCGCCAAGCTCGCAAGCAGCCCGTTATGGAATAGCCTGCCCATGGTGCGGGCGGGCCGTGTCTTCCGCATCCCACGTTTCGAAGTGTTCGGCGCACTGCCTGCGGCCCCGCAATTTGCCCGTCTTCTGACCGACACGCTGCTTGAGGCGTCGCGCACATGATACGATCGCCGTTCAAGCCAGAATCGCGCAGTTTGGGTCCGATGCGACTATCGGTGGTGCTGGGGACACTAGCCCTGTTACTCAGTGCCTTCTACCTGTCGCACATATTGCCACTGCAGCATGTCGGTGATGCATTGTTCGCGCCCGATCCGGCCGATACGGCGGCGCTTGTCTTTCACTTCTCCTGGCTTCCTCGGTTATGCATGGCTCTTATTTGTGGGGCAGGCCTTTCGGTAGCCGGCGCGACGTTCCAGCAGGTCCTGCGCAATCCGATTGCTGAACCCACGACGCTTGGTGTCAGTGCGGGAGCGCAACTGGCCCTGACAGTCGCAACTCTTTTTGCGCCTTCGCTACTGGTCGGGGGAACAGAGTGGGTGGCACTCGGCGGCGCATCGATTACCATCGCGCTGATCGCCTTGCTTGCCTGGCGAATGACCATATCCCCGACGGTCCTCATCGTTGGTGGACTGATGGTGACGCTGTACGCCGGTACGCTCAACGCCTTGCTGTCGCTCCTCTATTCCGATGATCTTGGCAGTGTTGCGATCTGGAGCACGGGCTCCCTGAACCAGAACGACTGGAAGGCGGTCGACTACCTCCTGCCTCGCATCTCGACTTGCGTCGGTGTTCTTCTCGCACTGATGCGCCCGCTGTCCATCGCCGGACTGGACGATGCACACGCCCGAAGCCTCGGCTTACCCATGGGGACGATCCGCCTTCTGTCGATGATCTCGGCTATGGCGCTCTCAGCGTTTGTTGTCAGTAGTGTCGGCGTCATCGGGTTCATCGGCCTGGTTGCGCCGGCACTTGCGCGTCTGTCGGGAGCCCGGCGGTTTGCAAGTCAGTTCATCTGGTCTGCGATCATCGGAGCGCTACTGCTTTGGACCACCGACCAGCTTGCACAGATTGCGTCGACAACGGGCTGGCGCGTTGCCACAGGCACGGCGACAGCTGTTCTTGGGGCACCGATACTTCTTTTGCTCCTGACGCGCGTGAAGTCCTCTGAAGCACAGGTGAAAAGCGAAGTACAGCGCCGGTCAGGGCGGCCGCTTCTCGCGCTCGGTATCGTATCGCTGGTCTTGTTTGCCGCTACCTTTCCCGCGGTCGATCTCGCTCAAGGGCCGGACGGCTGGGCATTCGAGAGCATCGGTGCGGCAACAATGTTTCTTCCCCTTCGTTTGCCGCATGTTGTCGCTGCGCTAAGCGCCGGAGCGATGCTGGCGGTCGCCGGGGGGCTGATGCAGAGATTAATCGGCAACCCAATGGCAAGTCCCGAGATTTTGGGAATTTCGTCCGGTGCGGCCGCTGCCGCATTGCTGTCTCTCTTTATTGTCCCCGTGGATTCGAGCTCGATGATGATTGCAGCTGGTCTTGGCGCGCTGCTGACGCTTATCGCCATCCTGGCGATCGGATACCGTAACGGCCTTCCACCCCAACGCTTTTTGTTGGTCGGGATTGCCCTCAATGCCGGTGTGGGCGCCTTTTCGTCGCTTCTTATCGCCAGCAACGATCCGCGCCTGCGGCCTGCAATGTCATTTCTGGCCGGCTCGACCTATGCTGTCGACGGCGCTCGCGCCTTCATGGCTGCGGGCATTCTGGTAAGCATACTGCTAGCACTGGCGGCTGCAGTGAGGTGGTTGAATGCCCTTCCGCTCGGCAAAGGCGCAATGCAGTCGATCGGGATGAACGTGTTCCGTGTCAGAGCTGCAATCGTTATCTTCAGCGCGGTTTTAACGGGAGCGGCGACCGTCATCGTCGGCCCGCTGAGCTTCGTCGGGCTGATGGCGCCGCATCTCACAAGACTTATGGGCCTGCAGCGGCCCACTGACTACCTTATAGGCTCGGCGATCCTCGGCGCGCTCATCATGCTGGTCGCCGATTGGCTCGGGCGCAACATCCTTTTTCCATCACAGGTCCCCGCCGGCCTCTTAGCGGCCTTCGTGGGTGGCCCCTATTTTCTCTGGCTTGTCAGGCGAAAAGCCTGAGATTTCAGTTTGCGATTGAGAGAACTTCGGTTCGTATCCCCTTCAAGACCACGTGACCTTGCTTACATCTTAATCCCAGCCCTTTGGCTCTCAAAACAGAGCGGACAGGTCGCGCCGACCGTCCACTACTCGCACGATCTCAACTGCATGGACAGGACCGTCGTCGGAGTCAGGCCTTGTCTCGTAAAGTATGACATAGGGCGCTTCGACCAACATCCGGGCGGTACGGAATACCTCCGGGTGACGCTCGCCCAAACGCGGATGCGCGATGAGCATTTCCGCCTTGCTGCGAAAATTGGCAAAGTATCGCTCCGCGCTGAGAGGCTGTTCCCGACTTATCTCAACGTAAATTTTCTTAATGTCGGCACGCGCCTTCGGCGTCCAGAGAAGCTTAGCGGGCATGAGGAGCGGGAGACTTTACTTCCTGGCGAGCTTCCTCAAGCACTGCATCAAAATCCACTTCGACGGCAGGTCCGCTCGCTTTGCCTTCTTCCCACATCGCGCGTAGCTTAGCGATATCGTCGCGCTTCTGCATCCACTTGGCCGACCAGTCACGCATGGCTTCGCGTACAACTTCGCTCCCACTGGCATACGCGCCGCTATTAACGGCATCGCGTAACAGCTCTGCGTGTTGCGGGGTCATCGAGACGCTGATTTTTTCAACACTGGGCATAGATGCCTCCACTTTGTTTGGTAGTAATTATTACCACCAAACAAACAGCGCGGCAACTTCCCCGTTACAGCGCACGTCTTCCGGCTCGCTTGAGCGTCACTGGGGCAATCCGCCGGATGGAGTCGGAGTAGCAGGTTGTAAGTTCACATCCGCTCAAGAGCATTACATTCCTCCGCTCTGAAAGGTCCCATAGGCGGGAGTTGTCACGTTATCGACCGGTGATCAGACACGCCCGCGGCTCTCTGAGATCAGGCAGCCGTGCCGGTCACGGCATTCCAATGCGCTGTTGCCCGGACGCGGTGAATGTGGGTGGCCAAGGCGGATCGCTTGTGATGCGGGGTGACGAAGAGATTTCGGAGCGCTGAGAAGATCGAGATGAAGCGCTGCAAGCTGCCGGTTGATCGGAAACCCTGCGTTGTGCATTCCCGTTTTCGCAGCGGCAGATGAGAATCTTCTGCTCGATTGTTGAGACCGTTGTGGGACCTGTGCTCGACAGCCGGCATAACGTCACGCTTGGCCGCGCCATACGAACGGAGCTTTTCGGTGATGATCCGTTTGGGCGGCATGCCTGCTTTCTTCAGTAGCCTGATTAGCAATCGCTTCGCGGCTTTCGTATCGCGCCGACTTTGAACGATCTCGTCGAGAACATAGCCGTCCTGGTCAACGGCACGCCAAAGCCAGTGTTTGCGGCCAGCGATGGTAACCACCACCTCGTCCAGATGCCAGACGTCCCGGTGCGACGGTCGTCGGCGACGGATCTGCTTCGCGTAGGCCGGTCCGAATTTCCGACCCCATCTGCGGGTCGTTTCATACGAGACGCCGCCGCCACGCTCCAGCAGCAATTCCTCGACAAGGCGCAGGCTCAGCGGGGTCCGAAAGTACAACCAGACCGCATGGGCAATGACCTGTCTCGGGAAATGGTGACGGTTGTAGCTGATAGCGGAATTCCTCATCCCACCATCTCTACGCCCCACAAACTGACAGCAGGTTTATGTGACAACGCCGGCGAGATCGATGTGCGGGCCTTGTCGTCGCCAGCGCCGAACCGGACGATAAACCTGATTGCGAAGCGCGACCGATTTGCCAATATGCCGGCAGATCTCGCGGCCAGTTGCCGATCCCATCTGAATCGGGAGGTTTTGATGGGATTGATGCCACTTGTGCCGTCTGAACTTCTGCCCATCGTCATGTGAATCAGGCTCTTCGCAACAAATGGGGCGAAACCTTTGAGGGAGTTGCTGAAACTCATCAAGGCCTTCACCTCGTTCGCTTTGTTGTGGAAAGCCAGATCCCGCAAGCAGATCATGGCGCTGCGAACGGCTGTGCCCCATGCGCATCCTTCTTGTCGATCAGGCCTAGCAGAAGAGCGATTGTAAGAGCAGCAAGATAGGATGTCGCGCCGGTCTTGACGTCCAGCGGCGGGTTGACTTCAACCAGATCGCAGCCGACGATGTGGAAGCTGTCGGTAATCACCTCCAGAATAGACCGCATTTCGGCAAACGAGGGGCCGTCCGGTTCAGCGGATACACAGCCAGGCACCATTGGTCCATCATACGCATCAATGTCGATGCTCAGATAGACAGAGGCACCTTCTGGAATTTGCGACACGGCCGCAGTCGGCCCGCGTTCGCGCAATTCCGGCATGGTGACAATCCGGCTGCCATCCGCTTTGGCCTTGTGAAAATCGGCCGGATTGGTGCGGTAGCTGCGAATGCCGATCTGCGTCAGACCCTTGACGTTCCGCAACTCGTTGATCTGCCGGAAACCCTGGCCGTTTCCATAACGGAACTCGTCGTCATACTTGCCGTAATCGATGTGGGAATCGAGCTGGATGACGTAGATATCCTCCTCGAAAGCGCGCACGGCCGGAAAACTGACGGCGTGATCACCACCGAGCATGACCGGTATCGCACCACGGCGACGCAGCTTTTTCACCGTGTCGGTCAGGCCCGCGAAAGTGCGCGACGGACTGCTCGGAACGATGTCGATATCACCGATGTCGACCAGCTTGCCCTGACGGATGACCTCAGTCAGGAAAGATGTCTCGGTTGCCGGATCGAAAATGCCGTCCGGGCTAAAACGCAGTGAATGCTCGCGGATTGCACGCGGCCCGAAGCGCGAGCCCGGCAGAAAGGGCGAACCTTCGTCATAGGGAACCCCGAAAACCGCGTATCGGGCATCCAATGCATCGATATCGGCGCAATAATTGCTGCGCAGGAAGGTCGGTATGCCAACATAGCCGCGGTTGAGACGGCCGTCTTCGCCAAGCATATTCATGTGATTCTCCAGATGGATACGGGTATCAATGGGCCATCATGCCGAGTAGCGTCTGTAGCTGCTCGGTCTTCGGCGCGCTCATCACATCCTTGGGCGGTCCCGCCTCAACGATCTTGCCCTTGTCCATGAAGATGAGGTGATTGCCGAAATTGCGGATGAAACCCATTTCGTGGGTGACGCAGAGCATCGTCATGCCGTCGGCCACGAGATCCTGCAGAACGGCCAGCACTTCCCGCACCAGTTCCGGATCAAGCGCCGATGTCGGCTCGTCGAGCAGCATCAGTTCCGGCTTCATCACCAGGGCGCGAGCGATAGAGACGCGCTGCTGCTGACCGCCGGATAGTTCGCTCGGATACGAGCCTGTCTTGGTGCCGAGGCCAAGCTTGGTCAGCATATCCGCCGCATTCTGGCGTGCCTCGGTCCAGGACCTTCCCTGCACCCTGACGAGCGGCAGCGCGACGTTGTCGAGCGCCGTCTTGTTGGACCACAGGTTAAACTGTTGGAAGACGAAACCGATACGCGCCCTGAGTTTCGTCAGTTCCCGTTCGGATTGGTAGCGCCAACGGCCCTCCGTTTGCGGCACGCGACCGATGAATTCGCCACGCAAGTTGACCGACCCGTCGTCGATCTTCTCAAGGCCGTTGATGCAGCGCAGAAGCGAGCTCTTACCACAACCGCTCCTGCCGATGATACCGACGACATCTCCGGGCCGGATATCCAGACTGACACCGTTCAGTACGCGGGTCGGCCCATAGGATTTGATCAAATTGTCGATTGTCAGGATCGGGGCTCTCATGCGCGCCTCCCGGCGTCAAGTGTCAGGTATTTGCGAGCAACAGGGCTACGGTAGGCGGCAGCCAGTTCCGAGGCACCAAGCCGGCGCTCAGCCTGGCGGAAGAGCTGTGAGATGATGGCCGTATAGATCCAGTAAAGCCCCGCCACCGCAAAGAAGACTTCAAAGGGCGCGAATGTCATGCCCTGCACAACGAGCCCCTGATAGGTTAGCTCGGCAACCGTGATGGTACTCAGGATCGAGGATTCCTTGATCGCCATCGTGGTGGTGCCTGCCATCGGTGGCAGCGCGAATTTCCACATTTGCGGGATGATGACGTCTCTCAAAGTCTGGCCCCAGGTGAAACCCATCGCCCGCGCCGCTTCCACCTGTCCGCGCGGGACCGATGCCATCGCTCCACGAATGATCTCGCCGTAATAGGCCGAGGCGAACAAGGACAGCGCGATCGTTCCGGCAAATTGTTCCGGCAGCCTGATGCCGGCAAAGGGCAGGCCGTAGAAGAATATGAAAAGCAGAATGACGAAGGGGATATTTCGCAGCACTTCGACATAGACTGCGGCAGCAACCTTAAGCGCGTGGAAGCGGCTGGTCCGGATCAATGCCACACCGAAAGCGATGACGAAGCCAAAAAGGACGGCGGCGATCGAGATCTGGATGGTCATCCAGATGCCTTTTGCGAACAGCTGCAAATTGTTGGTGACGACGGTATAGTCCATATCGTTCTCCTCAGACGCCACGACGCAGCGAGAAGCGGCGCTCGAGCCAGAGGCCGGTCTGGCTGATGACAAGGCTCATGGCCAGGAAGACAAGTCCAGCGGCGACAAACGTCTCGAAGGGGCGAAAGCTGCTTGAGCCGATTTGCTGGGCGGTACGAAACACTTCCACGACAGTGATGACTGCAAGCAGCGCCGTGCCTTTGACGACGATCGTGCATTCGTTGATGATTGCCGGCAGCGAGCGTATATAAAGCTGCGGCAGGATTACCTTGAGCCAGATTGCCCGTGAATTGAGGCCGAGTGACGCGGCGGCTTCGATCTGGCCTGGCGGGATGCTCGCCAGCGCGCCGCGAAAAATTTCAGTCATAAAAGCGGCATTATTGGCGGTGATGGCGAGAACGCCTGCTGTAACCGGGCCAAGCTTTATACCAATTGCCGGAAGTGCGTAAAACGCCAAGAATATCTGGACGAGAAGTGGAGTTCCACGGATGAAACTGATGTAGAGCCCAATCACCCAGTTGACGGGCCTGATCTTGAACGCCCGAATGATGGTGAGAAGAGTACCGAGGCTGATCGACAGAAGAATGGTCAGCGCTGCCACGCGGATCGTTACGCCTGCCGCCGAAAGCAACGCCGGTATGGTTGAAAGCATGAACCCAAAACTGAATTCCATGGTGTTGCTCCGCGGTAGACAAAAAAACGCAAGGGCCGGACCCGAGATCCGCCCCCTGCTCAGAAGTTGGCGGTAATGTCAGAGGGCGCCTTCCGGCAGGTAACCGCTGTCAGGCGTATCCATCTTGAAGCCGAACCACTTTTCCTGGAGTTCGCCCATTTTGCCGCTCTTGTTGAGATCGATGAAGAACTTGTTGACGAAATCGCGGAAATCGCTGTCTTCCGGCCGTGCTACCCAGGCCAGATAGCTCTTCTGGTCAGTCAGCGGTCCCATCAGCTTGAACACTCCCTGACGTTCTTTTACGAGAACGGCCAAGGCTGGCCCTGATTGAACGACGGCGTCGATCGATCCGTTGGCAAGTGCTACATAGCTCTCCGGATAGGATGTGAAGAGCTTGAGTTCGGCAACGCCCGGCTTGCCGGCGGACTTCATTTTTTCATCGAAGCCGCGAACAACAGGCTCACTTGCGGACGCCATCTGTGTACCGACGATCTTACCATTCAGATCTTCAGGCGTCTTCAGCTTGTCGGCGTCTCCGGCACGGATCATCACCGTCTGGGCAGACGTGGCGATGGGACGTGTATAGGCGTAACGCTTGGCGCGCTCGGCGTTGATACCGACCGAGGTTGCGACGAAGTCGAACTGACCAGCGCTGAGACCAGGCAGAATGCCCTGGAACGGTAGATCGAGCTGCTCCAGCTGAACCTCCTTACCGACTTGCTTCGAGAGGGCTTGAACCAGCAGATCGAGAAGATCTTTGCCATAGCCGGTAATCTTTCCATCCTTGACAAATTCGAAAGGAGGGTAGGATGCTTCCGTGGCAACCGTGATCTTTCCGGTTTCCTTGATCTTGTCCATGACCGGGCCGGCAAACGCGGTGACCGGCAGGGCAAGGAGGGCAGCCGCAATACCGGCTGCCTTCATGAATTTCGAAAATGCCATGATGTTCTCCTGTGGTGGTCTGTTTTATCGTTATTTGTTGAAGTATCCCGCCCGAACGGCCGTGCCGATCAGATTGAAGATGAAGCGGCCAGCGGCGATCAGCGTGCGGCGGTTGTGGTCCCGGTCAGGAGCGATCTCGACAATATCCATGCCGATCATGTTGCCCTTTTGAACCAGGCCCTTGATGAGGGTCAACATCTGAGGATAGAGCAACCCGCCAAAGGCCGGACCGAGAACCGCCGGCATAAGAGACGGATCCATACCGTCGGCATCGACAGTGAGGTAGTAGTTTCCGCCATCCGGGATGCGGTCGAGGATCGCCTTCATGCCGACGTCATGAACTTCCTGCGCCGTGATAAGGTTTGCGCCATACGCTATCGCCGCTTCATATTCCTCCGTGCGGCCGCTGCCGGAAGCGCGCAGGCCGATCTGGAAGATCTCGCCAATGTGATCCATCTCGGATGCCCGGCGGATCGGACTGGACAGGCCCTCGGTAACACCGTTGATTTCCTGGCGCCAATCGAGATGCGCATCAACCTGGATAAGCGTGACCGGCTTGCCCAGTTCAGCCAGGGCCTTGAAGATCGGGATCGGTGTGGAATGATCGCCACCGAGAACAATCGGCATGGCCCCTGCTCTCAGGATCTGGCGCACGGCCAGTTCGGCATTCTTCTGATGCACCGTCGGGTCTGAGGGGTGGCCGGCGACATTGCCGCAATCGACCATCTTGATCGGCTGGTTGTCGAGCAATGTGCCGCCCAAGTCGAAGTCGAAATGATCGAGGCCGCGCACGATGCGGTCGGTTGCCCGGCGCAGTGCATCGGGGAATTTGGACTGTTCGCTCGAAACCGCGAACTGGTCATAGGCCGCACCATAGGGGATACCGAGGAAGGCGATATCGGCATCGAGTTGATCGAGATCGTGGCACGGCGCGGAATAGAGCAACGTATCGTGCACGGGTGCGGGTCTGGCGGTAAGCAAGGCATTCTCCTTTTCTCAATATTGGCGATAGCATGAAGAAAATGAGCCAAGTTGCAATCAGGTTATTTAAGCGATTTCTACTCGATGACGAGCGTGAATATCCGCGGCGTTTCAAAGTAAGCCTATGAAAAGGCGAGTGTTTGAGGCGGATCGGTGCACGGGGGCGTGGAGCTCCGGCTTGGCTTGATGGTCAAACTAACCGTCAACCTTGAAAAAAATTCATTGTAGCTGCATAGTCAGGCCGCAATTGCCTATTTTTTGGAATGCGATTTCAATGCAGACGACACGCGACTTTGACTTGGCCGATCTGGATGCTTTCATAGCAGTCTGCGAGACCGGCAGTATGACGGAGGCCGCGCGACGGCTGGGCTTGACGGAATCTGCCGTTTCACATCTGATCCGTCGCATGGAAAAGCGGATGGGCGTCACGCTGTTCGACCGCTCGTTTCGCCCCCTCAAGACAACGGTTCTAGGGACACAACTTTTTAGCCGAGGGCAGCAGCTACTGCAGGACGCCACAGGTATAAATCAGGAATTGAGAACCAAAGGCCGGGTAAAGCATGCCCATCTCAGCATCGGCGTTATCGAAACTTTGGGTACGTGGTTTGCCACAAATCTCATCGAGCAACTTGCCGCAAACTCGCGCTCCTGGACGGTTGCCAGCGGCAGCAATGCCGAACTGTGGGAACGTTTTTATGCCAGGGAACTCTCGGCACTCATCGTGCTTGACGATGACGAGCGGCGTGATGGTGCGACGAAGTTCAACCTGCTAACAGAATCCGTCGTTCTAATCACGCCGCCGCTACTCAGCCATTTGTCGCTCGGTGAGCTGGCCGCGGGCGTGCCGATGGTGGGCGCAAACCGCGATTCCGGTTTCGGCCGGCTGGTTGCTGCCTATCTGTCCCGCCTCAAGATAGACGCGACGCCGACAGCCACATTCGACATTCTTGATTCCGTATTGATGACGGTGGCTCATGGATTTGGATGGGCTCTGGTGCCATCCTTGCTGCTTTTGCGAGAAACGCCTGAACGCCATCAGGTCAATATCAGGCCCATTGAGAAGTCTGCCATTTCGCGCAGGATCACACTGGCCACGAGGCAATACGAACTCGGCGCCCTGACCGACTTGATCCAGCAGGGCGCCCGCCAGGTTTTCGATAGCCAGTTGCTCAGAACCCGCCACCAGCATCCGGAACTCTTCTCCAAGCTTAGCTTCGTAGTCGATCCGTAGTGAAGTGTGACCCATCTTTCAGGTCCGAGGGAGGCAGCCACAAATTACCGGATGACTCGTTAAATCACAGCCAAAAGATGACAGCTGCAGCGATGCAAATGCTTGAGAAGAAGGTACGTGCGCAGCGGTCGTATCGAGCGAGCCAAAACCTTAGAGGATTCGCCTCATGTCGCACAAGTACAACTCTGCCCGGCGACACGAGATTGCCCGGCAGAAGTATCGGCTGACGAACTGGGCAGCCTATAACGAAAGCCTGCGGCGACGTGGCGATTTGACGGTCTGGATCAGCGAGGACGCGCAGTACCTCTGGTCGGCATCCCGGCGGAAGCCGCGTGGTGGACAGCAGAAAACTTCGGATCTGGCGATCACACTGTGCCTTACCTTGCGCGTTGTCTACGGTCTGCCTCTGCGTCAAACCTAGGGCCTGATGCGCAGCGTGGCGGCACTCATGGGGCTCAATGTCCTGGTTCCTGACTTTTCAACCCTGTCTCGCCGAAGCAAGGGATTGGCCTTGCCGCCGAGGAGGCCTCGCCTGGGCAAAGAGGGACCGGCTCCTCTGGTCGTCGGCAGTACAGGGCTTAAGATCGTTGGCGCCGGAGAATGGTTTGAAAAAAAAGCATGGCGCCAAGCCCAGCCGCAAGCGGTGGCGAAAGTTACATGTCGGGTTTGATCTGGCCAGCGGTGAGATTGTTTGCAGCGAGTTGACCACGGATGAGATAGGTAATCCGACGGCCTCGCCAAATCTTCTCGATCAGATCGACGGCCTTGTCGACCGTTTCATTGCCGATGGCGCATATGATGGTGTGCAGACATGCGATCTTTTGAAATGGCAGTCACCAATCCGGCTAATTCCCGATTTCGAATCGCATCTCAGGCCAATAGTTTTTGTTCGGCCAGTGCCGCCTATCCATGTCATGCTTCTGGCGATAAGGCTTTATCAAAAATGCTGCCCATCTCAACGCCGAACGTCATCACTGTCCATATTCGATGATCGCATCAAGGACTCGATAAGTCGCCTCGATATCCTTTCTGTCTATGTCGGCAAAGACACGCTGCCTTAATTCGGCGAGCACCTGCTCCACCCGCTCGGCGAGAGCAGCACCCTCGGGGGTGAGCCAGAGAGACTTTGCACGGCGATCATCCGGGTCTTCACGGCGCTCAAGCAGGCCAGAAGCCGAGAGTTCGTCAAGCAGCCTCACGAGGGATTGGCTTGCAAGCCCTGTACATTCGGCCAACTGAACCTGGCGTACCCCCCCTCCCAGTCTTGCTACCCAAAGCAGGAGATTGGCGCGCGCTACCGAGATGCCATCCTCAACGAGAGCCTTTTCTGCTGCGCGTTTCCAAATACTGCCGGCTTGCAGGAGGACTGAGGTCACCATCGCTCGCTCACCCTGTCTGCCCATCTTTCGATCCATCAGGTGAAATCTCCATGAAGGATCGGAATTACCAGATTTGGCTCCGAGCCGTAAACATAGGATCTTGCACAGAATTGCTCCGCATGCGATTAATACGTATACGATTTAAATGCCCAGAGATACCACTATGAGCAAGAATGCCTTCAGGCCGGATTTCTTGGATCTGGTCTTCTCGCTCAAAACATTTGCCGCCGCGATATTGGCATTATTTATCGCTTTCTGTTTCGATCTGCAGACGCCTGCTTGGGCACTGACAACGGTCTACATTGTCGCCAACCCTCTTTCAGGCGCCAGCACATCAAAAGCCGTTTACCGTTTGATCGGGACTACAGTCGGCGGCACTGCGAGCGTCGTCATAGTGCCGAACCTAGTGAACTCACCGGAACTGCTCACGCTCGCAATCGCGGTTTGGGTTGGCTTTTGCCTGGCGTTGAGCTTGCTGGACAGGTCACCAAGAAGCTACAGCTATATGTTAGCTGGCTATACGGCAGCCATGACCAGCCTTCCACTCGTAGACAGCCCCGGGGAGGTATTCACCTATACCACTTCCCGCGTCGTCGAGATCTCGATCGCCATTATCTGCGCCGCCGTTATCAACCGCGTCATATTTCCCCGCCATGCCGGCCCTGTGCTGCTGGTGCGCGTAGATAGATGGCTTGATGACGTATCGCTGCTCATCGCCGACGCATTTTCGGGCAGAGCGCAGCAGGTCGGGTCGGTCGGTCTTTGGCGCAAGCTGGGCATTGATGCGGCGGATATTCGATTGTTCACCACGCATGTGGCCTACGACACATCGGAGCATCGCGCGGCAGTCGGTTGGTCGCGTAGCCTGCAGGCTCGAATGGTAACCATGCTGCCTATCATTTCGGGGATAGCCGATGTCAAAGCGGCAATGGCGCGACGCGGTGTAGAGCCTTCAGAGACGATGTTGGCCATGACTGCGCAACTATCAGCCAGCATTAGATCGAAAGAACTCGTCAACCTGCACGAAACGATGACTGCGTGCAGGCAGACCGACGACGACTGCATGCAGGGATGGGAGAATCTTCTTTTACAGAATCTCACCGTGCGCCTCGACGAACTCGCAGAGGTCTGGGATGATTGCATTCGTTTGCGTAACCAGATCGCCCTCGGCAACACGACAGGCGCGTTGCCCCGAAGGACGAAACAACACCGCGATCTAGTTCACGTGGATCTTGGCATGGCAGTCTTTTCGGGCATTTCGGCGGCACTTGCCATTATTGTCGGATCCTTTGCCTGGATAGCCACCGGATGGAGCAGCGGTGCCGGGATGCCACTGATCGCTGGCATTCTCATGAGCTTCTTCGCCACACAGGACAATCCGACTCCCGTGGTCCGGAAATTCCTGAAATTTTCTCTCTGCGCCATGGCGCTCAGCTTCGTGTTCGTCTTCGCCATAATGCCGATGATCGCCACGTTCGAAGAACTTGCATTTGGCCTAGCCTTCCTCTTCGTGCCGCTTGGTCTTCTCATTGCAAAGCCTGCCACCTTTCTGCCCGGCATGGTGATTTCAACCAGCATTCCGTCCATGCTCACACTACAGGCCCGACCGGTACTCGATCTCGCCACATTCCTGAACACTAATCTCGCTACGATTCTGGGGACAATACTGGCCATCTATATCGCTTCTCTGGTGAGGGCGGTTGAAACAGAATGGAGTGCGACGCGTGTCCTACGGCTGGCTTGGGCAGATATTTCCCACATTGCAAGGCGGCCGCGCCCTAACGCCTTCGAGCCTTTGATGCATAGAATGCTCGACAGATTCGCTGTCCTCGCTCCCAGGATGGCCGCTCTTCCACCAGAATCGCGCGTTCACGGCGCCGACATTTTGAAAGATACTCGGGTCGGCATCAACGCCATCACTCTTCAGCGCTGCAAAACAGATCTGGTGGTGCCAGTGCGAGGTGCCGTCGACGACGTCTTGGGCAGACTCGCGGAATATTACCAAACGAAACGCAGAGTGTCAGACACGCATCCAAGTTTGCCGCTACTTCACGCAATAGATGATTGCCTGAGGGCACTACGAAAGGCCGTGAGTTCCGTCGAAGTCGACAGGATTCGCGTCGCAGTCGTCAGTCTGCGCTATAGTCTGTTTCCATATGCTGACGGCTGGCACTATGGCGAGCCAATATACCTGCACCAAGCAGCGGAATAGAAATTTGGGCCGCTGCTGTCCGAAACGCACCGGGTTTGCCGGAGACCGGTTTGGTTTAAGCTTATGTGTCTGTTGCATCCAGCCTGGCGTAATACCGCTCCTCGGCCTCAGTTGGAGGCATGTTTCCGATGGGCTCCAGAAGGCGGCGGTGGTTGAACCAGTCCACCCATTCGAGAGTGGCGAACTCCACGGCTGCGAAGTTTCGCCACGCTCGCCGCCGATGGATGACCTCGGCTTTGTAAAGACCGTTGATCGTCTCTGCGAGAGTGTTGTCGTAGGAATGGCCGACACTCCCCATAGAACCATTCGACGCCCGCTTCCGCCACTCGTCCGAAATAGCGAATAGGCACATGTTGCGGGCCTCGGTCGGAATGGTGAACCAACCCACCACGATGGATGGGCAACGATTATCCAGTGCCTGGCCGACGGCATCGAACACAAAGCACGCGTGAGCAATCCGGCAGGATCTCGGCCACAAGACAACGGTCGTTGTCGTAGACGATCGAGCTCGGCACGGCCCTGAAGAACGCGGGCGCTCGGATGTGACCACCGCCCAAGCCTCCCAAGCCGCCGCCGACGCACCCCTTCCGAGGCGGTCAATCGCACCTTCGGATAAAGTTGCGCAGTGCAAATCCTCTTGTCCCTCCCGCATTTCATGCAGAAGGAAGATAGGTGACCGGGTTTTACTCCGCCGCTGCGCCGTGATTATCGCGCCGCTACCGTGGCCCACTTTTGCATTGCCGCTCTCAGGCGGCCAAATACTGGCAAAAAATGTCCATTGAAGGAAAGAATTTATCCTGCCTTTCGTCAAATTCTCCGGCAGTGCAACAAGGGGAAATAACGACATGAAGAGAATAATCGCCTTCGCTGTAGGCCTGTTGACGGCTTCGACTTCCGTAAACGCTGCTGAATGCAGCAATGCAGCACTCAAACGGATTAGCGAAAAAGGGGAGATTTCGGTCGGCGTTAAGGCTGACTACAAGCCATTCGGCTTCCGCGATACCAACGGTGATGTTGTCGGGCTCGAGATCGATCTAGCCAAGGAAGTGGCGTCATCTCTTGGCGTAAAGCTGCGTCTTGTTCCAGTCGTTGCTTCCAATCGAATGCAGTTCGTCGAACAGGGCCAGACCGATCTGATGATCGCGACGATGACTGACACCAAGGAGCGTCGTAACATTGTTGGTATCCCTGGGCCAAACTACTACGCATCCGGAACCAACATTCTGGCGCCGAAGGCGCTTGCCTTCAAAGATTGGAAGGATCTCAATGGAAAGCCGGTTTGCGGCATCCAGGGCGCATTCTACAATCAGTCTGTTTCGGACAAATACGGTGCAAAAATCTCGGCATTTACCAATGCCGCCGAGGCAAAACAGGCGCTTCGCGACCGCAAATGCGTCGCCTTCCTGTTTGATGATTCATCGATCGCGTCCGACCTGGCATCCGGCCAGTGGGACGATTTCGAAATGCCCTTGAAGTCCGAAGATCAGACACCTTGGGGCATTGCCGTTGCCAAGGAAGAAGAAAGCTGCGCTTTCGGCAATCTGATCTCCGGCCTTGAATACAACTGGCACCGGAATGGCTTGCTTTTGGATCTCCAGAAGAAGTGGGGGATCAAGTCCACAGGCTATCTTGAGGCCATGCACGAAAAGCTGGCTGACCCGATCAAGTAAGGTCGTCGAATGAACGCCTTTTCCGAATATTTCCGCGGGCTTGCGGAGCGAGCCCCCCGCTGGGATTTCATTTGGTTGTACGACGGAAGCGCCACAGACCGGATCTTGTCCGGTCTGTGGGTTACCATCCAGCTTAGTGTGATTTGCGTTGTCGCATCTCTGGTTATCGGCTTCGCCGGTTCGATGCTGCAGATGTCGAGACACAAAATCGTGAGATTGTGCGTCAGCGGCTATCTCCAGATTTTTAGGAACACGCCGCCGCTGGTGCAGTTGTTGTTCTTCTATTTTGCTCTGGGTCAATTCACTCCAAGTTACAGCCCGGACGGGTGGACGCAAATTCCGATTATCTCGAATGTCGGCTGGGCAGCGATCGCTCTTTCGCTTTTCGGGGCTGCCTTCAACGTGGAGATATTTCGCTCCGGCTTGGAAGCTGTTCCGCACTCGACTGTCGAGGCGGCCGATGCGCTGGGCATGAGCCGCTGGCTTATCTTTTCCGAAATCCAGTTCCCTTTGGCGCTTCGCGTATGCCTTCCTGCGCTCAGCAGCAACTTGATAAATTTGGTCAAGACCACATCGCAGGCGTTCGCGATCGCTGTGCCGGAATTGCTCTACCAGTCTGCTTCGCTTTGGAATGATCATCCTGCAGCGCAAAACCCGACGATGCTGCTTCTTTTGATCGTCTATGTCGGATTGGTCGGCATTCTGTCACTCGGCCTCAAATTTATGGAACGACGAATGAAGGTGCCCGGCTATGGCGTCTGAAATCTATAGCGAGACACAGTGTAGCTCGCCCAAAAAGGCCGGTATGGCCGTTCTGCTTCCGGTTCGTCCTGCGGCTCAGATGGATACCATGATGCTGACATCATGGCTTGCAAACATCAAATGGTGGCAGATCGCATTGCTTGTTCTTGTCTGGCCCCTGCATGCCTTCGCGCAAGGGACGATCTCCGCAGAAGATGCCATTTCCGTTCTCTACCGATGGGCGCCATTTCTCGTTCTGCACGGCTTTCTATTCAATGTGCTGATTTCCGTGCTGTCGATGGCGCTCGGTACCGGCTTGGGGGTGTTGGCCGGACTGACGTTGATCTCGCAGGCTTTTCCGATCCGTTTCGTCGGCGGTCTGGTGACCTCATTTTTCCGTAATGCTCCGTGGCTTGTTCTGTTGTTCGTCGTGCTTCTGGCGTTCCCGTTCGAGTTCAATATTCTCGGCTTGCAAATACCTTTCCCAGGCTGGATCAAGGCGGTTATCGGCCTGTCGCTACCGGTCGCTGCCAACATAGCCATCATCGTTCGCGGAGCGATACAGTCCGTGCCTTCAGCGCAGTGGGAAGCCGCCGAAGCACTGAGTTTCAGCCGCACGCAGACACTTTGGCAGATCATCATACCCCAGTGCATCAAGCGGATGATCCCGCCGTGGATGAACTGGTATGCAATCCTCACCATGGCAACGCCGCTCTGCTCGATCCTTGGTACGGAGGAGATGGTGACGTTGACGCGTCAGGCGATGGAAGCGGAAGGCAACAGGCCGGAATTCCTCATGCCATTCTATGGCTTCGTGCTCGTTCTCTTCTTTCTGTATTGCTACCCGATTGCAAAACTCACGGTGCGTCTCGAACGCCGGTTTGCCATAAAGCTCTAGGTGAAAATATGTGGTCTCCCAATCAGCCCATCATCGCTATGAAAAACGTAGTGAAGTCCTATGGTGACTTCGCAGTTATCAAAGGGATCAGCATGGACATCATGAAGGGCGAGGTGGTCTGCATCATCGGCCCTTCCGGTTCTGGAAAGTCGACCCTCATACGGTGCATCAACGCCCTCAATGACATTCAGGAGGGATCGATCACGGTCGAGGGACAGGAAGTTCATGACGCCAAGCTCGACAAGCGGCTCTTGCGCCGGAAAATCGGTATGGTCTTCCAGCAATATAATCTCTTTCCTCACAAGACCGCACTTGAAAACATCATGATGGCTCCCGTAAAGGTGCTCAAGGAACCACGTGCCGAAGTTGAGGCCCGTGCGAGGGCTTTGCTGAAAAAAGTCCGCCTGGAAGGCAAGGAAGACAGCTATCCGGGCGAGCTATCCGGGGGGCAGCAGCAGCGCGTCGCAATCGCACGTTCAATGGCGATGCGCCCCGATATCATGCTTTTCGATGAAGTCACGGCCGCACTTGATCCCGAGACGGTAAAGGAGGTCCTCGTGACGATCAAGGAACTCGCAGCAGATGGCATGACATGCATCCTCGTCACCCACGAAATGGGCTTTGCCAAAGAAGTAGCCGACAAGGTCTACTTCACGGATAAGGGACTTATCGTTGAAGCGGGACATCCGAATGAGATTTTCACAAATCCCAAGGACCCACGCACCCGGGCTTTTCTCAGCCAAGTCCTCTAGCGGCTAACCGCATTGCCTTGGGTGTCGTCTCAAAACGCGCCTGAAAGGCTTTGGTGAAGTGGCTGGCATTGGAAAAACCCGTCGCCAGCGCCACTTCCGATATGGGAAGAGTGGTCTGCATGAGAAGTTGTGCCGCGCGGTCGAGGCTGATCTGACGGTAAAATTCCATCACGCTCATGTTGAGCGTTTCCACGAAAATGCGGTTCAGTTGCCGGCTGCTGATATAAGCTCGGCTGGCTATTTGATTCAAGGTGAAGCGGTCGGCCAGATTGCTATGCATCAGTTCGACTGCTGCAAGCGCTGCTGGGTGACGGATATTGTATTTCTGCTCAAGGCCTGCCTTTTGAGGGGCTTCTGAAAGTCGGGTCTCAGTGTGCATGAACCAATCGCTGACCTGTTGTGCCAGAACCCGGCCGTGATTGATGGAGACCAGATGCATCAGCAGGTCGAGCGTGCCGGTGCCACCTGCCGACGTGTAGCGATCGCGATCGATAACATACAGTGACTTTTCCAAGTTGAAGTCCTGCGACATCTCCTTCAGCGAATCAAAATGCTCCCAGTGAATGGTGAAACGACGGTGGCGCATCAGACCGTACCGGGCGAGGATCGCCGGCCCTCCTGAAACGCCGCCCAGCGGCACGTTGTGTCGTGCAAGCCGCATCAGATATCGGCCCAAGCCGGCATTTTCGTAAGGTATTGGATTACCGCCCGCCACCAGAAACACAAGATCGAAATCGATCGGCGCGTTTTTCAGGGCGATTGCATCGACGCCAATCCCGACTGACGAAAGCACTCGATCTCCTTCCGCTGCAATGTATGTCAGGTCGTATAACTTCGTCTTTGACAATGTATTGGCTGCGCGGAGCGGCTCAATGGTCGCCGCAAGCGATATCAGCGCGTAGCCTTCCACTAGGATGATCCCGATCTTGCGAACACCATGCTCCGCGAACAGGCTGCTTTGGTGGTAAATCGGCGTGCTCACCACTGGATGCTCCCGATGGAGACAAGGTACGAGGGATCTGCGATCCGCAAGTTGGCGCTTGACAACAGTGCGGTATCCAATTTGTATACGGAGTAGTCTGTAATATCGGGATTTGATCGCATGTTTGACTTCAGCGGCAAGATAGTGGTGGTAACTGGCGGTGCTGGTGGCATCGGTGAATCGACGGCATATGCTTTTGCGCGTTCGGGTGCAAAGGTCATCATCATGGACCGCTCCCAAGAAGTTTTAGACAAGGCGATGGCACGCCTTTCCGAGGTGGGGGATGTCAGCAGCATTGCAGTTGATGTTGCCGATCGCGAAGCGGTCGAGGCCGCGTTCGACAATGTTGCTGCCCTCGGTGGGACCGATGTGCTCGTCACGAGTGCCGCGATTGTCAAAACAGGCTTGATCCTCGATTTTGACCCACAGGATTGGGAACGCATACTATCGGTCAATCTCACGGGAACATTCAACTGCTGCCAGTTCGCCGGCAGGCAGATGGTAGAGAAAGGTGTGGGCCGCATCATAACTGTGAGTTCGGTGAACGGCCAGATCGCCAACACCGGGCGAGGTGCTTACTCCTGCAGCAAGGGTGGGGTAGATATGTTGACAAGATTGCTGGCGGCAGAACTTGGTGACAAGGGCGTTACCGCCAACGCCGTGGCACCGACGCCCGTGGATACGCCGATGATCCTCCAAGTACATGGTCCCAAGGATCGTGCCATATGGGACGCGCAGATTCCCGCAAAGCGCTATGCCAAGCCAGAGGAAGTTGCGGCGGCGATCCAGTTCCTGGCCTCGCCGGAAGCCGCCTATATTAACGGTCATATTCTCAATATCGACGGTGGCTTCATGGCTTCCGGCGTGTTGATCCGTTAAGCGTCTCATAGCAAGAATTGCCGAATAACGGCCGGGGCCAGTCCTCTCCGGCCGTTTGCTTGCTTTGTAATTTTCTTTGTAATACCACTTTTACGATAAGGTATTGCTTTGTAAGTCTAAAATTGAAGGCGGGAAGATGAGCGAGAGAGATGCGTGGAAAGTCGCACGGGAGCTGCGGGAATCCATTTTGCGGCTGGAGCTGCGTCCCGGACGCAGTCTTGACGAGGCCGCGCTCGCAGAATCGTTGTCTGTTTCTCGAACGCCGGTCCGAGAGGCGATCATCCAGCTCATCGCCGACGGGCTTGTCGTGCGTGAGGGCCGTTCGGCAAAAGTCGCACCGCTTGATTTTGATGATCTGCCTAAGCTCTATGACGCTCTTCTCGTCGCAAGCAGGATCGTGCATCGCCTGGCAGCACAAAACCGAACCGATGATGATCTCAAGAAAATTTCAAAGCAGATGGATCTCTTCAAGCAGGAGGTAGCGCTCGGCGAGGGCGTGGGGCGGTCAGAAAGCAATTTCGCGTTTCACATGGCCATTGCGAATGCGGCGGACAATCGTCATTTCGCTGCCTTTTATGAACAGGCGCTGATCGGTTCGATCCGTATCGCGCGGGCGTGTTTCGCCGGTAACACTGGCGACGATGAAAACGATATCCGCAAACATCTCGAAGAGACCGTACGCCAGCACGACCTTATTTTCGATGCCATTGTTTCGCGAGATGTGGAGAAAGCGGACGAATACGCAACCCTGCATCACACCCTTACGAAACAGCGCATAAAGCGTATCCTCTTCGCAAGCTCGCCGGTGCTCGGTGACGATCTAAAGCTCGCCAGCGAATGGAACCTGCCCTGAAAGCCATTCGATAAAGGCGGAAGCAGCGCGTGTGAGACGTCGCTGTTGATTGGGAACGATATGTAGAGCGACGGGCAGGACATCGCCTCCACCAAATGGAGCCACAAGGCGTCCGGACGTGAGATAGCCGGTGGTGTAAGATGACATCGCGGCGGTAATGCCGCCGCCGCTTGCGCAGATCTCCAGCGCCGTTGCGGCGTTGTCGACTTTGATGGCGGCGTGTTGGGGTAACAATTGAAGTCTCTCTTTTTGCATCCACAGATCGAGGAGTTGCATGCGGCCCTGGACGTGGATAAGCCGAGCGGAGTTTGCCCAATCGGCCGTTGGTTTTTCTCCGGCAGCTTGTGCGGTTTGCGGATCGCATAATAGCATAAGCCTCTCGCTGCCCAGTCGGACAGCGCCAGCAGGCGGGTTTACTACGCTGAGCGCCAGAATACTTAAATCTGCGAGCTCAACGTTGGGATCCGTCCAGATGGTACTGTTCAATCTGACCTCAAGCTGAGGATGCGCCCGATAAAATCCGTGCAGATTGCGAGCCAACCATAGAGCGACGAAACTCAACGGGGCAGAAACTGTCAGGCTGGTATGGGCGCGGGCTCCAAGTAGTCCTTGGGTTGCCATTTCTGCGCGATCAAGCGCCTCCGCAACCCCCGGTAAATAAGCTGCGCCGACTTCGGTAAGCTCCAATCCGTTGCTGCGCCTGTGAAAAAGCGGACGCGAAAAAAAGCGTTCAAGGGCGCGTACGCGCTGGCTGATCGCCGCTTGGGTGCAATGCAGTTCGTCGGCCGCCCGGGTAAAGCTCAAATGCCGGGCCGCGGCCTCGAACGCCTGCAGGTAGTCGAGATGAGGGAGATTCCGCATGGCTGATCCCATTTGATTTTTTCACCCATAACAAAAACGTGGTCATTGGGTAAAGAACGATTTCTTGTGTCTGGGCCGCCGGAAGGCATTCTGTCTGCATTAAAGCCACATCAAGGCGCAGGAAAACAATGCCTTTCTCCCTGTTGAAATATGGTCTCCGCTCGCGGCACGTTCCGTACGGCGACATTCCAAAAACACCGGACCTGAAGCGCGCCTATGACGTGGTCATTATCGGCGGCGGCGGCCATGGCCTTGCGGCCGCATATTACCTTTCCAACGTGCATGGCATCACGAATGTCGCGGTGCTGGAAAAGGGATATCTTGCCGGCGGCAACACCGCGCGCAATACCACCACCATTCGCTCGAATTACATGACGCCGGAGTCTGTCAGCTTCTACAAGGAAGGCGTTAAACTCTACGAGACGATGTCTCAGGATCTCGGCTTCAATATCATGTTCTCCCAGCGTGGCCAGCTGACGCTGGCGCACTCGGAAGCGACGCTACGCAGCTTTCATCTGCGCGCGGAGATGGGCAAGTATATGGGCACGAAGATTGAGGTGGTCGATGTCCAGACGGTCCGCGACCTCTGCCCGGACCTTAATCTCGACATCGGCGGTCAGCACGAGATTCTCGGCGGCCTTTGGCACGCCGACGGCGCAACTGCGCGCCACGATGCAGTCGCTTGGGGCTATGCCAAGCATGCGGCTGCACGAGGCGTCGAAATCCATCAGCGCACAGAGGTTCTGGGCTTTGAGAAGGTCGGCGACCGCGTCACCGAAATCCGCACCAATCGTGGGACGATCGCTGCTGGCCAGGTTCTGCAGGCCGTAGGCGGCCTCAACGGTCAGGTCGCGGAGCTGGCTGGTTTCAAGTTGCCGATCCGCTGTTTCCCGCTGCAAGCCATGGTGACCCAGCCGCTCAAGCCATTCCTCAATACGCTGGTTTCGTCTGCCAACCTGCACACTTATCTGGTGCAGTCCTCGCGCGGTGAAATTGTCATCGGCGGCGGCTCCGATCCGTATCAGCTCGCATCCACTCGCTCGACGCTCGATCAGAAAGAGCACCTTGCCGAAGGCGCGCTGCATCTCTTTCCGTTCCTGCACAAGGTCAAGCTGTTGCGGCAATGGGCCGGCATCACCGATATGACGCCGGACTACAGCCCGATCATGGGTGCGTCGCCGCTGACGAACTACTGGCTCGATTGCGGTTGGGGTACTTGGGGCTTCAAGGCCACTCCGGTCGCCGGCAAGCGCATGGCCGAGACAATCGCCACAGGTCGCGTTCCGGATATTCTCAAGCCTTTCGATATGCGCCGTTTCGACAATTTTGCCCTCTTGAACGAGATGGGCGCGACAGCTGCCAGCCATTGACGAGGCTCTTATGAAAATCCTGACTTGCCCCGTTAACGGGCCTCGCAATATCACTGAATTCCAGTATCTGGGTCCGGTCCGCGCAGCCGATGCAGACATACCCGACCAGTTGGTCGAGTCGCTCTTCTATGCGGAAAATCCGCTTGGCGTACTCAAGGAGTGGTGGCGGCACACACCGTCCAACACGATCCTGATCGCAGAGCGCCACACTGTCTCCGACCAGATCATTGCTACCTATCTTCCCAATCGAAAGCCTGCCTGACATGACTGAACGGCTTCCATTCCCCTGGGGTTCGCGTATCGACCGGACCCGCAAGATTCGTTTCAGCTTCGATGGCAAGGCCGTCGAAGGGTTCTCCGGAGACAATATCGCCTCAGCGATGGCGGGGGCCGATCGCTGGATACTCTCCCGTTCATTCAAGTACCACCGGCCCCGTGGTATCCTGACGATGGCCGGGCAGGACTCCAACACCCTCGTGCAGCTTGGCGGCGAGCCGAATGTGCGCGCCGACCTGCGCGCAATCTCCGACAACATGGTCGTTACTGCCCAGAACGTCAGTGGCTCTGCAGAAAATGACCGGAATTCCATTCTCGACAAGTTTGGTCGGTTCATGCCGGTTGGCTTCTATTACCGGACATTTTTCGGTCCTGGCCAGAAAAGCTGGTTGAAATTCTGGGAGCCGATCATTCGCAAATCCGCGGGCCTCGGCAAGGTGGATATCAATGCTGAGCACGGTCACTACATCCGCGAGAACATGCATGTCGACGTGCTGGTCGTCGGCGCGGGACCGGCCGGCCTGTCCGCGGCCATCAAGGCGGCAGAAGCCGGCGTTCGGGTTCTCGTCGTAGACCTCAATCCCGACACGGGTGGTGCGTTGACCTATGCACGCTTCGATGTCGAAACGGGTGAGGCGATCGATGCCCTGCAGTCGCTACGCAAGCAGGCGGCAGATCTGCCCAATCTCCAGATCATGACCGGCGCGACATGCAATGGCTGGTTCGCCGATAATTTCATTCCGGTTCTGCAGGAAAATCGCTTGTATCGCGTTCGCGCCAAGCAGGTGGTGGTCGCATCAGGATCCCATGAACAGCCATTGGTGTTCCGGAATAACGACCTCCCCGGAATTATGCTCTCGTCAGCGGCACAGCGCCTCCTGCGTCACTACGGGGTTTGCCCCGGCAGGCAGGCCGTTGTCTTTGCCGGCAACCGCGACGGCTACTTGACCGCGTTGGATTTGATCGATGCTGGGATCAAGGTTGCTGCGGTGCTGACACCGAGCGGCGGCGCAGCCTGCGAGAATCTGGCTCAATTGCTGGCCCAGAAGGGCGTCCCGATTGTTCGCGGCGCTCAAGTTGTCACGGCACTCGGAACAACGGGCAATAGACGTATCCGGGCGGTAACATACAGCACACAGCAGCATGGCGAGAAAACCGTTGCCTGCGATCATATGGTCGTCGCAACCGGCTACACGCCGGGCTACCAACTGCCGCTGAACGCTGGCGCCAAGCTCGGATATGACGATGAGCGTCGCCAGTTCACGTTGAGCAATTTGCCCAAGGATTTCTATCTCGCCGGCTCTGTCTCCGGTGTATTTGCGCTCAACTCCGTTCTGCGCAGCGGAGAAATTGCCGGGGCGATGGCCGCAAGGGCTCTTGGCCACGACGTGGCTGTAGCAGAGGCAATCGAAGATGCCGATGCCTGTGAGATGAACTACGCGCAGGAGCTTTCCGGGCATCCCAAGGGGAGAGACTTTGTCGATTTCGACGAAGATCTTCAGGTCAAGGACATCAAGAACGCTGTTGCGGATGGCTATAGCGAGCTCGAACTGGTCAAGCGCTATTCGACTGTCGGCATGGGCCCGTCGCAGGGCCGCCATTCCGCCCTTGCAACAGCACGCATTGTTGCTGGGCAGACTGCTCGCAGCGTTGGCCAGGTCGGTATCACCACCTCGCGCCCACCTTTCGGGCCTGAGAAGCTTGGGCTTCTCGCTGGACCCAACCATGTACTTTACCGTCATACGGCCATGCATGACGAACATCTCGCGTTAGGGGCGAAGCTTACTCCTGTGGGTGCCTGGTGGCGCCCCTATCACTACGCCGACAAGGGCGACGTCAATCGCGCGATAAGCGACGAGGTTGCGCTTGTGCGTAACAAGGTCGGTATGCTGGACGTCTCGACGCTCGGTAAACTCGCGATCCGCGGGCCGGATGCCGCAGCATTTCTTGATCGCATCTACACCATGGCGCATGCCAAACAGCCTGTTGGACGAGTACGCTACTGCCTGATGTTGAACGACATGGGGTCGGTTATCGACGACGGTGTCGCTTTCCGTATCTCTGAAACCGAGTTCTACGTCACGGCCACTACCGGGGCGGTTGCTCGGGTGTTTACCGAGATGACCTTCCTGAATGCCAAATGGGGCATGCAGGTCGATATTCAGAATATTACGGCTGCATTTGCCGCTATCAACGTGACGGGGCCGCTTGCCCGCAAGGTTCTGGAAGCACTCGGAGGCGATATCGATTTATCCCCGGAGGCGTTTCCTTATCTGAACGGCCGCGTGGGCGTTATTGGAGGATGCCCTGTACGTATCATGCGCATAGGCTTCACCGGTGAACTCAGCTACGAATTGCATGTGCCGCAGTCTTACGGTGCAGCTTTGTGGCAGAAGCTTCTCGAAGCCGGCGCGCCCTGCGGTTTGCGCCCATATGGTCTTGAAGCTTCGCGTATCATGCGCCTGGAGAAGGGCCACATCATCATCGGTCAGGATACCGATGCGCTTTCGACGCCTGAAGAATTGTCGATGGAGTGGGCTATATCCAAGACCAAGGCCCGCTATGTGGGCAAGACCGGCGTAGAAGCTCGCAGCAAGCTTGCGGCAAAGCGCAGGCTTTGTGGCTTCGAGATTCCAAAGGAGAGCGGTCAGCAGCTCGGGGAATCCAATCTGGTTTTCCGCGATGGCAAACCTGTCGGGTTCGTGACGTCCGCCTGCTATTCGCCAACGCTCGGAAAATGGATCGGGCTGGCGTACGCCGATCCGCGTGATGTGGCGCCTGGTTCAAGCTTGAAGATCAAGAGCTTCGGCGGCGTGGATATCGAGGCGAAGGTCGTGAAGGTTCCGTTCTACGATCCGGAAAGCAAGCGGCAGGAGATGTAAGATGATGACGATGCAACAGATGAATACGGCTGTCGATCCGTCACTACGCAGCGATCTCCTGGCCGCGCGCCTTGCCCATCGCGGGATACTTCCCGGCAGTGAGGAAAATGTTGTCCTCGAGTGCACCCCGACCGACCGTTTCGGTTTGCGTGGTCCCGGCACGATCGACTGGCTTGGAGCTCAGGGGCTGGCGGTGCCTGCAGCGGTTAATACGTGTGTCGTTTCATCCTGCGGTACTACAGTCATGCGGCTGGGCCAGCAGGAAGTCCTGTTGACTGCGCCGATTGGGACCGATGGAATGCGCTTGCGTGAGATCCGCAAGGCTTGGCACGATAGCCCACCTTCAGTGAAGGGATATGACGCCTTTCGCGAGGAGGGCTGGGCTTGGTTTGTTGTTTCCGGTCCAGACGCACCGCTCCTGATGCGTCGTATCTCTATGGCGGATCTCGGACCGGCAAATCTGAAGCCTGACGAGGTTGCCCAGACACGCGCGCTGCATATGGATGTGGTTGTCGCACGCCTCGATCGTTTTGGTGCTGTTTCCTACGATATCTTCCTCGACATCGCGTCAGCCAAGTTTGCTGTCGATGTGCTCGCCGAGACTGCGGAGGAACTTGCCAAAGGGTTTAGCGTCGAAGCGTTACGCACCGTCGCCTGACAGCGGCAAATACGATCAACAATGCCAACCGGCTGGCTTGCCGCGCGGGTTGTGAGATCCGCGTGCGGCCATGCCTGACGTGGCGAAAGGGGTGAGTTCGGATGGTTGCGACTAAAATCGACGGTAAGGCTTTTGCCGAGACGGTGCGACGGGATGTGGCCAGTCGTGTGGCAAGCCTTCAGGCTGATCACGGGATAACGCCTGGTCTGGCGGTGGTTCTCGTCGGCGAGGACCCGGCTTCCGAGGTCTATGTGCGAAACAAAGGCAAACAGACCCGTGAATGCGGTATGGCAAGCTTCGAATACAAGCTTGCCGATACTACGCCTGAGGTAGAACTTCTTGCGTTGATCGATACACTGAACGCGGATCCTGCCGTTCATGGAATTCTTGTCCAGCTTCCATTGCCGGGACATATCAACAGTGACAAGGTTCTCAACGCCATTGATCCTGCCAAGGACGTAGACGGATTTCACATATCCAACGTGGGGCTTCTCGGTACCGGCCAGAAGGCAATGGTGCCCTGCACACCGCTCGGTTGTCTGATGTTGCTTCGTAGCCATCACGGCAAACTCGACGGTCTGAATGCAGTTGTCGTTGGGCGATCAAATATCGTCGGCAAGCCGATGGCCCAACTTTTGTTGCGCGACAACTGCACCGTAACGATCGCTCACAGCCGTAGTCGCGAATTGGAGTCCATCGTTCGTGCTGCAGATATCGTGGTAGCGGCGGTCGGCCGCCCCGAAATCATAACGGGCGCTTGGATAAAGCCGGGCGCGACCGTCATTGACGTCGGCATCAACCGCATCGAAAGCGATGGCAGGAAGAAGCTTGTCGGGGATGTGCATTACGAAAGCGCAGCGGAAGTGGCCGATGCAATCACTCCGGTACCTGGCGGTGTCGGACCTATGACGATTGCCTGCCTTCTGGCCAACACGCTTACAGCATGCTGCCGGTCCCATAATCTTCCCGAACCCGCCGGCCTCACGGCCTGATCCAGACATATTGCAGCCGCATGCGGCCGATGCCTGACCATATACCAGGAGTTCCAATGAGCCAGTTTTTCCTGACAGTTACCTGCCCTTCAAAGAGGGGTATCGTTGCCGCGATCACCACCTATCTTGCCGAGCAAGGCTGCAACATTACCGATAGCTCGCAATTCGACGATAGCGAAACCGGTAAGTTTTTCATGCGCATCAGCTTTCAGTCGGAGACCGGAAGCGATATCGTATCGCTGCGCGAAGGATTTGTTGAAACGGCTAAATTGTTCGGCATGACCTATGCCTTCCATGACGAGACCGAAAAGATGAAGGTCGTGATCATGGTCTCCCGCTTCGGCCATTGCCTGAACGATCTCCTTTATCGCTGGCGGATTGGAGCATTGCCGATCGATATCGTCGCGGTCATATCCAATCATCTGGAATACCAGAAGGTCGTCGTGAACCACGACATTCCCTTCCACTACATCAATGTGACGAAGGCCAACAAGGCCGAGGCCGAGGCGCGCCAGATCGCCATCATTGAAGAAACTGAAGCCGATCTCGTGGTACTGGCACGCTACATGCAGGTTCTGTCGGATGAGATGTGCAGGAAAATGTCAGGGCGCATCATCAACATCCACCACTCCTTCCTGCCGAGTTTCAAGGGTGCAAACCCCTACAAGCAAGCCTATGAGCGGGGCGTGAAGCTGATCGGCGCCACATCTCACTATGTGACGGCAGACCTCGATGAAGGTCCGATCATCGAACAGGATACGATCCGTGTGACGCACGCGCAAAGCCCTAATGACTACGTCTCGCTCGGCCGCGATGTTGAAAGCCAGGTATTGGCGCGCGCGATCCACGCCCATATCCATCGCCGCGTATTCCTCAATGGAAACCGTACGATCGTCTTCCCTGCCTCGCCTGGTTCGTTTGCTTCCGAACGCATGGGCTGACAGTCGTCGCGCAAGCCATATAGCCCGGCCGCCGCTTCGTGAAAGCTGGCTGGCCGGGTTTTTCGTTGACCGTCAAATACGGCGACGATGACAGTTGGTGCCAGTACCGTGCCTGACAGTGTCATTCCTGAAAGGGCGCTAAGGTTTCCGGAGCGATACGCTATGCGCTATACACAGGCGGTCAATTGGATTTCGATTGGCGCGTTGCCTGGCAATGTCGCTACGCCAATTGCCGCACGGCATCCAATGGCTTTTTCACCGAGTTTCTCGCTAAGAAAAAGCGAGGCATAGTCGGCCAGCTTCGAGTGCGCCGTAAATCCGGGCTCGGCAGCGATGTAAACCGTCAGGCTCAGAATGGCGGACAGCTGCTCGCCGGCCGAAAGTTGCGCCTGCGCCGCCGATAAGGCATTTCCACAAGCAAGAATCACGGCATCGGCATGCTGTGCTGGCTCGGCCGAAGCGTGAATGATGCCTTCGAACTGCAGGACGCCATTGATGCGGGGTGTCATTCCGGCGGTGAAAATCATGTCGCCGTGGCGTACCGCGGGGACGTAAAGCCCCTGCGGTACTGGCAAGGCATCTCTACCTTGCCGCTCCGTCATGCGCGATATCGATCGACGAGTGTTACGAGGCGTTCGGCGGCTGCGATCGCGGCGGCATGATCCTGCGAGAAGTTCAAGCGAACGCTGCTGTCGCAATAGGGGCTGAACTCTGTGCCCGGCGTGACAATGACGCCAGCCTGCAGTCGCAGGATGCGGACAAAATCCTTACCGCTGACCACAAGCTTCGGCATTTGTGGGAAGATGTAGCTGCCCGCTTCCGTGGTGCGGACAGTTACACCGTTGCAGGACCGGAAGACCTTGAGCAAGTCGTCGCGAATGGCTTCATGCTCGCGAACGCGCTGATCCATCCATCCTGCCGGCTCGTTGAACCATGTCCGGAAGACTGCCTGGCTATACCCGCCGGCTCGCAGCGAGACGATTGCCTGCAACTTCTCCATGCGTGTGATGATCGTCTTCGAACCGAAAGCAACGCCAAGGCGATAGCCACTGAGCGACTCGGTCTTTGACGGGCCCATGATAGTGATGACATTCTCGGCATCGATTGCTTCGGCGCGCAGATGTGCATAGTCGACGCCGGAATAGAGAAGCCGCGAATAAAGCTGATCAACGATGACGGTTGCACCGTATCGGCTGGCCAGCGCTGCGATCGCGCTAATTTCCTCGCGCGAGTATACGACGCCTGCCGGGTTGTTCGGATTGGAGAAGAGGAAAACTTTCGCGCCGGATTTGAATGCGTCTTCCAACTGGCCTCGATCGAGGCCGGCTCGGCCCTCGACATTCAGGTAATCCATCTCGACAGGCATCATTTGCCCTTCGCAGAATTCCACCAGCTTGCGGTTCGCGAAGTAGTCCGGTTGTACAATCGCCACTTTGTCACCATGGGCGACTGTCGACGCTACGGCGAGGAACAGTGCGCCCTGCGTGCCGGGGGTCAATATCATTCCGTCGGCAGCATCGACTGGTGCGCCAGTGAACTTTGCAATGCTCGGCGCGAGTTGTTCACGGATCGAGATGTCACCCCGATATTCGGTGTAAGCCTGCTTGCCTCCAGCTTCCACACCGGCGGTGAAGATTTCGAACGAGCCCGGTGTCGGAGTGAATGCATCGACGTCCCCGTGGGAAAAATCGACCTGTCGCCCGGCGATCTTTTCGCCACGCAATAAAGCCTCGATACCGTCAACGTGCTGGCGAACCTCCTGGCCCGGCGCAGCATCGGTGCCCATACGTTCGAATTTGGCTTGAATAGTCATGAAAACTCCTTTGCGCGGCGTTCGGGCCGCGGGACCATAATCTACGGTAGTCGGGTTTTAATGCAAAAAAATACGCTTGCTAGTTTCTTCAAAAGATAGAAAATGTTTCTTATGGATACGAAATTCCTGGAGAGCTTTCTTATTGTTGCCGAATGCGGATCCGTTGCTGAAGCGGCGCGACGCTTGAATATGACATCGGCAGCGGTTGCCCAGCGCATCAAGGCGCTGGAGATCGAGCTTGGGCAGGAGTTGGTGTCGCGGGTAGGGCGCACGGTTCGTCCGACCGCGGCAGGATTGGCAGTACAGCGCCACGGACCCGCGCTCGTGCGCGCCGCCCGCGATCTGCAAGCGATCGCGGCGGGGGACATCCCGAGTGGGCAGCTGCGCCTCGGAGCAACGGCGACTGCGATGACGGGGCTTATCCCTCATATCACAGCCAGCCTCAGTGAACGTTTTCGGCAAATTGACTATTTTCTCCAGCCCGGCTCGTCCGTGAACCTCTATCATGCAGTCTTGGCCGGTGAACTGGATGCGGCTTTGATCATCGAGCCTCAATTTCCGATCCCGAAGGCGTTCGGGTGGAGTACTATCCGGCAAGAGCCTCTGGTGCTGTTGGCGCCTGCTGATCTTCAAGTTGAAGACGTCTACAAGACACTCGCGGAGCAGCCCTTCATCCGCTACGACCGCAACCAATGGGGCGGCCAGATTGTGGACCGCTATCTGCGCGGACATTCGCTCACTGTCAGGGAATGGGCAGAGCTTGATGCATTGGACGCAATAGCTGCGCTGGTTGACCGCGGTCTCGGAGTGGCGCTGGTACCCGACTGGGCTCCCCCGTGGCCGGAAGGACTGCGACTGCAGAAGTTTCAGATGGAAGATAGTGAGCCGCGAAATCTAGGTGTGCTCTGGGCCAACTCCGGTCCGCGTATCGCTGCTATTCGAGCATTTGTCGAAGCATGTGAAGATTTTCCCTGAAATTGAAAGCGTTTCCGCGTGGGGATGAGGCAAATAAGTAATTACTGAAATAATTTAACCGTATGTAAATTAATCATAAAGATGGACCCATTCGGGATTTCCGACCCTGCATTCGGTCATCTGGGGCTAACTCTACCCAAAGAAAGATTTTGCTAACGAAGGCCATTGACAGCGAGTTCGGTATACGTAAAGTATTCTGAAAAGGAGGCGGCGAGATTTAATCTCTCGGTTCAGATCTCGCCCAGATCAGCTACCCGCATCGCGTGAGATGCGACATGCGTTCGAATGAAGGTGCAGGCCGTCGAATATCTAACGACGCAAATGACACTCGACCGGAGGTGAAAGCTCATCACGTGTGGATGTGCCGCGGAAGATAGTCGGCTTTGCAATGAGAAAGGTCTTTTAGACGCTCAAGCTGCAGTCGGTGAGTAAGCTCATCGAGTTGCAGGCAGTGAATACATCCACGATCGAGAAAAAAGGGGAACACAATGACTCGTCGTCGCATGAATCTGCCCATGATCAATCGTCGTAATTTTCTTGGCAAGGTTGGCATCGCTACTGCTGGCGTGCTGGCGGCACCTTACGTCAGCGCAAGCTATGCTGCGACGAAGGAACTTGTCCTTGTCACTTGGGGTGGAAATTATCGCCAAGGCATGGAAGATGGCCTCGTAAAGCCATTCATGAAGGAAACCGGCATCAACGTTACCATCCTCGACACGCCTGACATGGCTAAGGTCAAGGCGCAAGTCATGACCGGAAACGTACAGTGGGATGTTTTTGACGCGCCCGGTTCCATGGGGGCCAGCGGTGCGGCGAATGGATATTGGGAAAAGCTGCCTTCGGGCCTGTTTGACGAGTCCGACCTCACGCTCGCGCCCAAGGAAACGCTTGTTCCCTTCTACACATTCGCCGGAGGCATTGCTTTCGATCCCGCGCGTTTCCCGGATGGCAAGCACCCGAAGACCTTTGTTGATTACTTCAACACCGAGGCCTTCCCCGGTCGTCGCACGCTCCGATCTCGCGCAATGGAAACGCTCGAATTGGCCCTTCTAGGGGACGGTGTAGCTCCAGCCGATCTTTATCCGCTCGATATCGATCGTGCTTTCGCGGTACTCGACAAGATCAAGCCATCTATTGCCAAGTGGGTGGAGGCGACACCGCAGACCGTGACGCTGTTGCAGACCAAGGAAGCGGACTTCAGCTACACTTATGCTAACCGAATCCAGGCCAGCAATCGCGACCAAGGCATCAAACTCGGCTTCTCCTTCGATCAAAACCTCAACGGTGTCGAGTATCTCGCCGTACTGAAGGGCGCTCCGAACAAGGAAAATGCCTTCAAGTTCCTCTCTTTTGCTATGAAGCCGGAATACCAAGCCTCGTGCATGGAAGCGAAGGGAGGGGCGCCGATCAGCCGCAAGGCCTACTCGTTGCTCAAGCCTGAATCGCTTGAATGGCTGCCTAAGCTCGAGGCAAAGAACAACGCCTACATCAATGACGAGTGGTGGTCGACCAAGCTCGAAGCCACCGAGCGTCGCTTCAAGGAATGGCTGCTCGGTTGATCCAGCAACGATCCTGAATCGCTGGACAAAGCCTAAAGGACATTTCAGTGACGGTTATAGCATCCAGAGGTGCTGGGCCATTCATTGCCCCAGCAGCGATACTTTCGCTGCTGGTGGCGTTGGTTCCTGTCATCTTCATCTTCTACAACAGCACTGCTGGCGGAACGTCTGTCGACGCTTTTGCCAGCATACTTGGCAGCAGCCTGTTTCTGCGTGCGACCAGAACGACCATCGAGGTCTCTCTCCTTGCAGGTCTGCTCAGCGTCGTTCTTGGCTACATCGTAGCGCTTCATCTGGCACGACAGCCCGCACGTCGACGCGCTGCGCTGATGATCCTGGTGCTTCTGCCGTTCTGGACAAGTATCCTTGTAAAAAGCTATGCCTTCACGATTATTCTTGGGCGTGACGGTATCATCAATAGTTTCCTGTCGTGGGCAAGCGGAGCCGATATCGCGCTTCCTTTGATCTTCAACAGGATCGGTGTCATGGTGGGCATGACCAATTATCTGACGCCGCTCGTCGTGTTCCCCGTACTCGCCAGCCTTTTGGCGATCGATCCGGCGCTCTATCGCGCTGCCGAGATCATGGGCGCAAAACCTTCTCGGATTTTTCTCACCGTCACGCTTCCTTTGAGCGCTCCTGGTGTGCTGGCCGGTGCACTCAGCGCAGCCGTCATGTCGCTCGGCTTCTTCATCGTGCCTGCGCTGCTGGGCGGAAAACAGGATCTGATGCTGGCCAATCTCGTTGATTTCTACACTCGCGAGGTTCTCGACTGGAACGTGGCATCGGCGGTCGGCGTGATCCTCTTTGTCTTGGTTGCGATATTCGCCGTACCGGCAATGCTCTTGCGCGGCAAACAGCAGGGAGTACGCTGATGGCTGGTCATATCAAGGATGAACGCAAGACCGCTTATCGATGGCTTGGGACGGTTTTGGCGGTGCTGGTCTACATTTTCCTGCTCGCGCCGAGCATTATCGTCATCCCCGTGTCGTTCGGCTCGCAATATGAACTCAGCTTTCCGCCGAAGCACTATTCACTTGATCTTTATCGCATCTTCTTTTCAAGCGAAGCCTGGATGCAGCCTTTGCTGCTCAGCCTGCGCGTAGCCTTTGCAACGACGATCATCTCTTCGATCATTGCCGTACCCGCGGCCTATGCAATCGTCCGATTCGAGTTTCTCGGTAAGAAATTGCTGATCGGATTGATCATGAGCCCGCTGGTCATTCCTTCGGTGGTCTTTGCTCTTGGCGTCTATCTGTACTTCTCCTACCTCAGGCTGACGGGCACAACGGTAGGTCTTATCATTGCCCATACGATGTTCGTACTTCCCTATACGCTGGTCATCATCAGCGCCGGGATACAGAAGCTGGACGCCAATTTGGAATTCGGCGCGATGCTTATGGGAGCGGGGAGGTTCCGCATGATGATGACCGTTGTCCTCCCGCAACTTTATCCGTCGATCGGGGCAGGGGCGCTGTTCGCATTCCTCATCTCTTTCGACGAAGTCGTGATTTCCTGGTTCCTTGCCGGACCGAACACGACGACGTTGTCCGTCAAGATGTTCAGCGCCATCCAGTGGGAAATCTCGCCGGTCATCGCTGCCGTATCTACCATTCTCACGGCGCTCTCGCTCGTCGTCTGCATGATCAATGTTTTGCTGCAGAAGAAGACTGAGACACCAGCCTGACGCGATTGGCCGCGTGACCCAAAGGAATTGCGCCCAAGCCTTCAAGCTTATCGTGCGCCAAGGAAGACACTATGGCTACTAACGAACAGAATATGATTGAGTTGCAGGAAGTCTCTAAGGAGTTTGGAACATTCCTTGCTCTTCGGCCGACCACGCTTGAGGTCAAGAAAGGAGAGTTTCTTACGCTTCTCGGTCCGTCCGGATCAGGAAAAAGCACGCTACTCAACATGATTTCCGGAGCTTTCGCCGCTACATCCGGCAAGATACTGCTCAACGGAGTGGATATTACCGATGCGCCGCCACGCAAGCGTGGTATCGGCATGGTGTTCCAGAACTACGCACTAATGCCGCACATGACGGCTTTCGAAAATGTTGCTTACCCCCTGAAGGTACGTGGTGCCGCCAAAGCCGAGATACAGGACAAGGTGACAGACGCATTGAAACGCGTGGGCCTTGCCGGTTTTGAGCATCGTAAGCCGAAGCAATTGTCCGGCGGTCAGCAGCAGCGTGTCGGCATTGCCCGCTGTATTGTCTACTCGCCCTCCATCATCATGATGGATGAGCCTTTGGGAGCTCTCGACAAGAACCTGCGCGAACAAATGCAGGATGAGATTAAGACGCTACATCGGGAAATCGGTACTACGTTCATCTACGTGACGCATGACCAGGAAGAAGCCCTGAACATGTCGGATCGCATCTGCCTTATGAACAATGGCGGGATTGTCCAGCTTGGTACGCCGGACGATCTTTATTTCCGCCCGGTCAACAAGTTTGCGGCTCAGTTCATCGGAGAGTCCAATCTCTTTTCAGGGACCGTTGAGGCAGGTGGTCGTCTGCGTCTTCAGACCGGCTACACGCTCGCCTTGCCGTCGGAAGCCAAGGTTGCCGTCGGCCAGTCCTGTCAGGTCATGTTGCGTCCGGAGCGTGTGAGAACGGTAGCCGCGGCAGGTGGTATTTCAAGCGCCGCGGAAACAGCATCCGGCCGTGTCGCTGGTGTATCTTTCATCGGAAGCATGACGACTCTTGCCGTCGAGTTGTCGGATGGAACTATCCTCAAGTTGAAGCTGACATCCTTGCCGCTTCAGAGCCGCTACAAGGTCGGTGACGCCATCGACCTGCAGTGGGAAGCCAAGGACATCGTCGTTCTGCAGGACGAAAAATAAACACGCCCAGGCGCAGCCCAGGCAGGGATTTTGCTCTCGCCACGAGAGCCAGACTTTTGGAGACAGATTATGGATATCAAGAATCTTTCCGGTATCGTCACGGCGACACCGACTCCCATCAAGGATGGGAATGTAGACGTAGCTTCAGTTGCCGAGCTTGCGCGCTATTTGGTCGCCAACGGCGCGGCCGCGGTGGCGCCGATCGGCGGCACGGGGGAGTATATTTCTCTCAGTGGCAAACAGAAACTCGACATGGCCCGCGCGACCGTTGAAGCTGTCAACGGTGCAATCCCGGTGGTTGCCGGTCTGTTGGCTCCAGGTCTTGGCGAAGCAATCGATGCCGGCAAGAAAATCCTGGAAACCGGCGTAGATGGTCTGCTGGTAACCACGCCATTTTACGTTCGTCCGACGCAGCAAGGGATCATCGATTATTTCAAGGCACTGTCCGACACGCTTGATGCCGACCTGATGCTTTACGAGTTCCCCTATCGCACAGGTGTGTCGCTGACTGCCGAAACCGTGCAGGCCCTGGGCGAGACGACGCGCATCTGCTCGATGAAGGCCTGCAATGCGGACGCAGCCCTCCAGATGCGGGTAATCGAGGCGGCAGGCGATCTGATCACGATCCTCTCTGGTGACGAGGATGCTTACCCTCTGCACCTTGCTGCCGGTGCGAAGGGGGGATTCTTTGCCTCATCGTGCATCATTCCCAAGGTATGGAACAAGATCACCGAATTCGGCAAGGCGAACCAGACGGCAGATGCGCTGGCTTTGCATGCCAAGATTAGACCGTTCCTCAAGCTTCTTTACTCGGAACACAATCCGGTGCCGCTGAAGGCCGCGCTGCGCATTCTCGGCCGTCCCTGCGGCGAACCATTCCTGCCGCTGCTGAGTGCGAGTGCAGAGACTGAAGCGCAACTGCAGAAGATGCTGCCGGAAATGCTCGCTCTCGAGGCTTCCATTTAAGCGGTCGTCTGGCGGCTTCGGCCGCCACACTTCTCCACCGTCAGCAATGTTTTAAGAATGCGTGCCCGGCAAGTCTGCCGAATGGAAGTGAAAGATGGACATCGAAAAGCAGGTCGTCGCCGAGATCGAAGCACTGCTCGGCCCCAAGAATATCAGGACAGGGAATGACGCCGAAGGGTTCCTGGAAGACTTCTGGGGCCGTGCGCGTGGTAGCGCATTGTGTGTGGCTCTCCCCGGGAACACCCAGGAAGTCTCGGATGTCCTAGCGATCTGCTTCAAGCACAACATCTCGGTATTTCCCCAGGGGGGCAACACGAGTACGTGCCTTGGCGCTGTCCCAGACGCCTCGGGACGCTCGATCGTACTCTCTCTGTCCCGCATGAACCGCATCTTGTCGATTGATCCGCTCGATGCTTCGATTACAGCCGAAGCAGGTTGCATTCTTGCTGATATTCAGGAGGCCGCTGCCAAGGTCGACAAATTCTTTCCCCTCAGCCTTGGTGCTGAAGGCAGCTGTCAGATTGGCGGCAATGTTTCCACCAATGCAGGTGGCACTAGCGTTCTGCGTTATGGCAATACACGGGACCTGGTGCTTGGCATGGAGGTTGTGCTGCCCGATGGGCGCATCTGGAACGGCATGCGAACGCTTCGCAAGAACAATACAGGCTATGACCTGAAGCATCTTTTCATTGGTGCAGAAGGTTCGCTCGGCATTATTACGAAAGTGTCTCTGAAGATTTTCCCGAGCCTTGGGCACCTGACGTCGGCCCTCATCTCGTTTGATGATATCGCCAATTTGACGGCCTTTACCGAGCCGCTACGCCGCGCCTTTGATACGTCCATAATTGCGATGGAACTCATCTCCGGCAGCGAAGTGCGGATTGTCAAGACAATGATGCCGGACCTCAGCGTGCCTTACGATCAGAGCATCAGCTGGTTTCTCCTCGTTGATATCACTTCTGATGGGGAGACCGACATTGCCGAGCGCTTGCAGGACGTCCTGGGTGAGGCGATGGAAAGTGGCCAGATTGTCGATGTACTGGTGTCCGCGAATGAGACTCAGCGTGCTTCGATCTGGAAGCTTCGGCACTCCGTGACAGAATCCCATAAGAAATATGGCATGGGCATGTCGCATGACGTAGCGGTGCCGATCGGCGATATTCCACGGTTCATTGAGATTGCGAAATCCAAGGTTGACGAAAGTTTTCCTCAAGCCGAAATCGCAATTGTCGGCCACGTCGGTGATGGCAACCTGCATTACAACGTGATGTTCGAGAAGTCCCGCTGGGATGCGATTGCCGATCAACCTCAGATGCGCAAGGATGTCTACAAGGCCATCTACGACATCGCAGCAGACATGAATGGAACCTTCAGCGCCGAGCATGGGATCGGAGCGCTGCACGTCGCTGAAATGAAAACCTACAAGTCCGAAATTGAGCTGGAAATGATGAAGGGGATCAAAGCGTATTTCGATCCGCTCAACATTATGAATCCGGGTCGTATACTGCCAGAATAACGTGTCTATCTCTGAATAGACCTCTGGATGACCTGGCCTAATCCGGCCGTCAATCATCCGGCTAACCGACAGAACTGATTTTCAATCTCTTCGCCTGCTCAGGCGAAGCAGGTTCCGGCCGGTCTTCGACCTGCCGGCAATGCCCTTCTGCGCGAACCAAGGAGACATCCACGGCCCAGCGCAAGCAGTTAAATGCCAGTATTTTCAGAATCCATAATGGACACTGAAAGACGAAAAAAGGGGAATGCCATGAGAATCTTTAAAGCAGGTCTACTATCATTACTTCTTATCGGTTTCGCATCACCGAGCGCCTTTGCTCAGGACGCGCCGAAAAACTTGCGGATCGGCACGTCGCTGACCCAAATGCCCTGGGGCTTCTACGACGACAACCAGAAGCCGACCGGCGTCGATGTCGCAATGTGTGGTGCAATCGCCAAGAAGCTCGGCTCCACGCCTGAATTTATCAGCCTTGATTTCAAAGGGCTGATCCCTGCACTCCAGGCCGATCGCTTCGATATGGTCTGCGCGGCTATGTATATTACGCCGGAGCGCGAACAAGCCATCAAAATGGTGCCCTACATCCAGGCCAGCCAGACGGTGATGACGAAGAAGACGTCAAGTATCCAAGGTTTGGACGGGCTATGTGGCCATTCGGTCAGTGTCCTCCAGGGTTCCGGTTCGCTGAAGGTCCTGCAGGACACGAGCGCCAAATGCGAGGCCGCAGGCAAGCCCGCCGTAGGCATACAGGCATTCGATACACAGCCGGTAGCTATCAGAGCCTTGGAAAATGACAGCGTTGAAGGGTTCATCGCAACGGACTCGCTCATCTCTTACTACATGACCAAGAACGACAGCCTGAAAAAGGTGGCGACGGGCATCAGCCCGACCCCGCTCGGCATCGGCTTTCAGACCAATAATCCGGCTCTGGCGAAGCTCGTGGCAGACGCACTGGCCGCGATGAAGGCTGACGGGTCCTACGATGCCGTCCTGAAACAGTGGGGCATCGAGAGCGCCGCTCTCAAATAGCCCGACTCCATTGGTTGGCCGACGATGATTGGTCGTCGGCCTAACACTTCCAGCAACAAGGTTAGACCCATGAAAAGCGAACTTAAAGGCATTATCAGTGCTATTCTCACCCCTTTCACCGGCGACGGCTCGTCCATCGACGAAGCGGCCTATGCTCGCTTGATCCGCTCGCAGCGCGATGCAGGCATCCATGCCGTGGTGGCAAGCGGATCGACTGGCGAGCATCCCGCACTTTCCGTTGCAGAGCGCAAGCGTCTTTACGAGATCGCCGTGGAATCGGCTGGCGACAAGATGGATGTGGTCGCGCAAGTGGGATCGAACAACGTCCGGGATACCCTGGACCTTGCCCGGCATGCGCGTGATGTCGGCGTCGATCAGATGTTGGTCCTCACGCCCTATTTTGACAGCCTGAAATTCGTCGACGTGCAGCGCTTTCTCGACAAGGTGGTGAAGATCGCCGGCGGTCCGATTATCTACTACGATACCCCTTCGATCACGCGTCTGGACATCAGCGAAGATCAGATGGTGACGCTCAAGCGAGACGGTCTCGTATCGCATATCAAGGACAGCCCGCAGAATTTCACGCGTACCATGCGGATGCTCTCCAATCCCGATGCCCCGACCGTCCTGGCAGGATGCGATCCGGCCCTATTGGCGGTGCTTGCGCATGGAGCCCCTGGCTCGATTATCGGTGCCTCGACCTTCATCCCGGAACTTTGCGTCGAACTCTACGACCGCATCTCCGTGGATAAGGACTGGAACGCTGCTCTGAAGGTTTGGGATAGGTTGTGGCCAATTCTGAACTTCATGCTGCTCAACGGTTATGTCCCGCTCGCCAAAGCTGGATCGGAAATTCGTGGCTTGCCGCTCGGCAACCCGCGCGAGCCGTTGGCATCGTCGCCTGCCGATCTTCGCGAGCGTCTGAAAGCCGTTCTCGATGCTTCCGGCGTAAAGCCGCTTCCGCCGGCCGCATAACGGAGAGAAACCATGAAAGTCTGGGATTGGTCTGTGTTCTTCCACAATCTTGTGCATCCGGCCATCCTGACTGGATTGTGGACAACGATCTGGCTGACATTGCTGACGCTGTTCCTGGCCATCGTGCTGGGAACAATCGTTGCGCTGATCGGCCGGATCGACAGCTTTCTGACACGCGGTTTCTATCAAGGCTACGTCGCGTTCTTTCGCGCGACACCGCTTCTTGTCCAGCTGGTATTCCTCTACAGCGCTTTGCCACAGATGGGCATCAGGCTGTCAGTCGTAGAAGCCGCGATTATTGGCCTTATGCTGTCGGAAAGTCCCTACGTTGCCGAGATCATAAGATCGTCGCTCTCTGCCGTACCGACGGCGCAGTGGGAGGCTTCCAAGGCGGTTGGAATGCGACCGTTCACGATCATGCGGTGGATTATCTTCCCGCAGGCACTGCGTATTGCGATACCGCCACTTGGCAACGAGTTCGTCCGGCAGTTGAAGAACACCTCGCTGGTATCGGTCATCTCCATGACGGAACTGTTCCGTGCCACCGACAACCTTACGCAGGTCAACTTCCGGGTGCTCGAAGCCCTGTCTGTGGCAACGCTCTACTACCTCGGTGTGACTGCGATCTGGACGCTTCTGCAGAATGCCTTCGAAAGGCGTCACTCCAAATGGTTCTCCGATGCAGGAGCGCAAAAGTCGGACAAAACCAACACGACAGCGGTGTAATCATGGTGACGGAAACCCAGAATATGAATTCATTCTTGCAGCTTCGCGATGTGGTGAAGGCATACGGTCACTATGTCGCCCTCAAGAGTGTCTCGGTGTCGGTCGAGAAGGGGCAGGCCATCGCCTTGATCGGCCCCAGCGGATCTGGAAAGAGCACGCTCTTGCGTTGCATAAATACGCTTGAGACCATCTCGTCGGGCACGATCAAGGTTGGTGATGAAGAGATCGGTGCCAAGACGACATCATCCGGCCGACGCAAACTCGGGGAAAAGATTCTTGCGCGTCAGCGTGAAGACATCGGCATGGTCTTCCAGAGCTTCAATCTCTTCCCGCACATGACTGCACTTGAGAACGTGACATCCGGCCCGCGACTTGTTCGGGGACAGAGCGCGGAACAGGCTCGTGCGAAGGGGATGGAACTGCTCGCCCGCGTCGGGCTGGCTGACAAGTCGGGAAACTTTCCGCGTCAGTTGTCTGGTGGACAACAACAGCGTGTTGCCATTGCCAGAGCGCTGGCCATGGAGCCGAAGATCATGCTCTTCGATGAGCCGACATCGGCGCTGGACCCGGAAACGGTGCAGGAAGTCCTCAACGTCATACGGGAAGTGCGAGATTCGGGGATGACGATGCTGATCGCCACCCATGAGATGGATTTTGCGCGTCATGCCTCGGATCGAACCATCTTCATGGAGGCGGGACAAATCGTAGAGCAGGGGATGTCGAGCAAGGTGCTGTTCGAGCCGGAAACGGACCGCTGCAAGAAGTTTCTGGCTGGCCTGACAGGCGTGGCAGCAGCGTCGCATCAATAGTTCGAGACGGCTGCAAATGATTGAGGGCGAAATGAATGCCTGAAAATCAAATCGGCGTCATACTTTCAGTTGATTTTCAGTATTCAATATGGATACTGAAAATCGAAGTGGCCCACCCTGGGCTTTAGGAATCGGAAGTGAGAAAGCAAATGGCTGACTGGATTGTCGGTGTGGACGTCGGCGGGACGTTTACGGATTTTTCCGCACGGGATCTCAAGACCGGTGCGGCACATATTCACAAGCGGCCATCCACCCCGGACGACCCCTCTCGAGCTATCCTGGAAGGCTTGAAGGAACTCCAGAAAAAAACCGGCATTCCCGGTGAGGATATCGTCCGCTTCGCACATGGCACGACCGTCGCAACCAATGCGTTATTGCAGCGCCGTGGCGCGGCGATCCGGCTGATAACGACAAGGGGCTTCCGAGATCTTGTGGAGATCGGGCGGCAGGTTCGTCCTCTGATCTACGACTTGCAGGAAGATGCGCCCGCGCCTCTCGTCTCGCGCAGCAATCGGCTTGAGGTGACCGAACGTATCGGATCCAAGGGTGAAATTGTCATTGAATTGACGGATGCAGAGATCGCGCGCCTGGTTGCCGAACTCAAGGCGGCGCCACAGGTTGAAAGCATTGCAGTCTGCCTGCTGTTCTCTTTCCTCAATCCAGTCCATGAACAGCGTATTGCGTCGGCCATTCGTGCAGAGATGCCCGACGTTTATGTATCGATTTCGAGCGAAGTTCAGCCCGAGTTTCGTGAGTTCGAGCGGTTCTCCACGACGCTGATCAATGCCTTTCTGCAACCGGAAGTCGGCCGCTATATGGAGCGGCTCAAAGGTGCAATTAGCGAAGTCGCTCCCAACGCCAAGTTCGGCATATTCCAGTCCAGCGGTGGCCTTATGTCTGTCGACAGGGCGCTGGAATTCCCGGTCCGCACGGCGCTCTCAGGCCCGGCAGCCGGTGCTGTTGGCGCGGCCGCTGCTGGCGGCAAATCGTCCATCGGCGACATCATCACGCTCGATATCGGCGGAACCAGTACGGATGTCTGCCTGATCCGCGACGGCGAGACGGAGATCGCCCACGTTCGTGACATTGCCGGCTTCCGCATCCGCCTGCCCATGGTCGATATCCACACGGTTGGTGCCGGCGGTGGATCGATCGCCCATATCGGCCCAGACGGCTTGATGAAGGTTGGCCCTGAAAGTGCAGGCGCCGTGCCTGGCCCTGCCTGCTACTGCAAAGGCGGTACCAAGCCGACGGTGTCGGATGCGAACGTTGTTCTCGGTCGTCTTCCGGCGTCGCTTGCCGGTGGCGGCTTGATGATTGATCGCGACAAGGCAGTCGCGGCGATCGAGACGATCGCAAAGCCGCTCGGCATTCCGTTGATCAAGGCCGCGCTTGGTATCTGCGGAATCGTTTCATCCAACATGACTCGAGCGATCCGCGCAGTTTCCACGCAGAAGGGCCACGACCCACGCGATTTCGCTCTGATGCCATTTGGTGGCGCAGGCGGTCTGCATGCGGCTGATGTTGCAAGATCGCTCGGCATCAAGCGCATCATCGTGCCGATTGCCCCTGGCATCCTGTGCGCTGAAGGCCTGATCGAGGCGGACCTGCAGGAGAACTTCGTCTTCACTTGCCGTACCCCGCTTGATGGTTCGCTGGAACCGATCGAAAATGCGGTGCAGCAATTGGATGGACAAGCAAAAGCTTGGATCGGATTGGAAGCGGACGGCGCCGAAGGTGCCTACCGACTGCTGACACTGGACATGCGTTATGTTGGCCAGAACTATGAGCTTCCCGTAACGCTTGGTCAGCCGGGCGACGAGCCACGGCTGCCGGACACGCAGGCTCTTCGTGAGGCGTTTTTCGAAGCCCACCAACGTAGCTATGGCCACGTAGATCGCGAAGCGCCGATCGAGATCATGAACGTGCGCATGAAGGCGGTGGCGCGTCTTAGTCAGATCACGCCGACGGCCGAACAGCCGGTTGGTCCGGCAAAGGCCTCGGAATACCACGATGTCTGGTTCGACGAACATGCTCCGGTCTCGACGCCCATCTACCCACGCAACACCCTGGAGCCTGGCGTTCGCCTGCAGGGGCCCGCAATCATCACGCAATTCGACACCACAACCGTAGTGCCGCCATGGGCCAGCCTGACTGTCGACCCGGCGCTCAGCCTCATTCTGGAGATCGACGATGCTCAATAAGATCGGCCTTGACCCAATCGCACTTGAAATCAGCTGGAATGGCCTGAAGTCGGTTACCGACGAATGCTTCCTGACGATCATGCGCAGTGCGTTTTCCACCAACATCAAGGAGCGGCACGACCATTCCACCGCTATCGCCGACGCCCAGGGACGGCTCGTCGTCCAGGCGGAACACGCCCTGCCGATCCACCTGGCTTCGATGGCTGGTCTCATGACGCACATCCTCGACCAGTACGGAGACACGATCGCGCCCGGTGATGTCTTCATCGGCAACGATCCGCATGTTGCTGGCGGCACACACCTTCCCGACATCAATCTCGCTATGCCCGTTTTCGGAGACGGGCGTTTGGTTGGCTTCGTGGCCAACATTGTTCACCACGCAGACGTTGGTGGCGCGGCGGTAGGCTCCATGTCGGGCGGCATGGACGAGATCTACAAGGAAGGCCTGCGTATTCCGATCGTTCGCCTTTTTTCCAAAGGGGTTCTGCAGGATGACATGATGCGCGTCCTGCTCCTCAATATGCGCCTGCCTGAGGAGCGTAAGGGCGATCTCAACGCGCAGATTGCCGCTGCGCGCCTTGGTGAACGGCGTCTGCAGGAATTTATCGCGCGGCACAGTGCTTCCTACATGGAGGCGGTGTTCGACGACATTATTCGGCGCACCAACCTGCGTATGCGCGCCGCCATCACCAAACTGCCGGACGGAGAATATGCATTCTCCGACGTCATGGACGACGACGGCGCGGGTACCGAAGACATCAAGATCAATCTCGTCATCCGTAAGTCCGGTGAGAAGATTCTTTTCGATTTCGAAGGAACCGACAGGCAGGTACCTGGCAACTTCAATCTGACACTCAATGCAACACAGTCCGCTGTCTGCTATTCGTTGAAGGCGCTGCTCGATCCCGAGGTTCCAAACAATCAAGGCATCTTTGACGCAATTGAGATAAAGGCGCCGCTGGGCTCGTTCATGAACTGTGTAGCTCCGGCATCGGTGGCGCTGCGGGCGAACACCTGCCAGCGCGTCGTGGACGTCGTCATCGGGGCGTTGGCGAAAGCTCTTCCCGATCAGGCGATCGGCGCCGCCAACGGTGCCAATACGAGCGCGGTATTCGCCGGAATCGACCCGCGCAGTGGCAAGCAGTATATCTACCTCGAAACCTTGGGAGGGGGCATGGGTGCCCGCGCGACCAAGGATGGTAAGGATGGTGTCCAGGTGAACATCACCAACACATCCAACCTGCCGGTCGAGGCGATCGAGATCGAATATCCTCTGCGTGTCGAGGAATACGCACTGGTCGAGAATTCCGGTGGGGCGGGGCGTTTCCGCGGCGGTCTTGGAATTCGCCGAATGATCCGACCGGTTGACCATGACTGCGAGTTCAATGGGGTTGGCGAACGTTTTCGCAATCAGCCATGGGGCATTTTCGGTGGAACGGCAGGAGCGCCGGGCAGGTTCTTGAAGCTGGACGGCGTGGGCGGCGAAGAAAGTCTCCCTTCCAAAGCCAATCGGATCCGTTTGACGCCGGCGATGGCTGCCATCATCGAGACACCCGGGGCCGGCGGCTATGGCAAGCCCGAGAACCGCAGCCAGGACCTGTTGAAGGAAGACTTGGAAAGCGGCAAGTTCTCGGCCGAGTTCATCGACGAGCATTATCGGAAATAACGGGGAGTACCGGCCGGTATGCGCCAGTTGCGCAATGCTGTTGATTTTCGTGAAGCGGCGCAGCGGCGCCTCCCTCGCATGCTATTCGAATACATCGATCGCGGCACGGAGGACGAATTTGCTCTGTCGGCATTGCGACAGAGCCTCGATGCCATTCAGTTCATGCCATATGTTCTGACCGGGCATGCTGTACGCGACATCTCTACCAGTGTTTTCGGCCAAGAGGCCGACATGCCTATAGTGGTTGCACCGACCGCACTCGCAGGACTTGTATCGCATAACGGCGAGATAAAAATGGCGCGGGCGGCGGCGAAAGCTGGCATCCCCGTCTGCATTTCGACACAGTCGATCACCACGATCGAAGAAATCCGCGCAGGGGCACCCTCCGCAATGCTCTGGTTCCAGCTTTATGTCTGGAAAGACAGAAGCCTGACGAAGAGACTTCTGGAGAGGGTTGCTGCTACCGGGGTGACGACGCTCGTCGTTACGGTAGATACGCCTGTCGTCCCCAATCGTGAATATAATCTGCGCAATGGATTTTCCATGCCGATGAAGTTCACGCCGAGAACAATCACCGATGTTGCAAGCCATCCGCGGTGGCTCCTTGGTGTACTGCTACGCTATCTGATGGGCGCCGGCATGCCTGTCTATGGCCACTACCCTGAAGCATTTCGGTCGGCGATCACAAGGCCTTCGACCGCGGAGGCGGTCAAACTTGAAGATCGCCTCAATTGGGAAGATCTGCGCCAGTTGCGGAAGACCTGGAAGGGGCAATTGGTTATCAAGGGTATTTTCAGTGTTGGAGATGCACGAAAATGCGTCGAGATCGGCGCCGATGGTCTTGTTGTTTCGTCGCATGGCGGCCGCAATATCGACAGTGCACCTCCAACGGCGCAAATTCTGCCGGACATCGCGGATGCGGTCGGAGACCAGATAGAAGTGTTGGCTGACAGCGGTGTCAGGCGCGGTAGCGACGTCCTCAAATATCTTTCACTTGGGGCACGCTCCGTCATGCTTGGGCGGTTGCCGCTTTGGGGGCTGGCTTGCGGCGGCGAGGAGGGGGCAGACGCCTTGTTCAGGGTGCTGAGAAATGAAATTGACGTGACCCTGGCGCTATTGGGCGCGCGGACTGCAAATGATATCCAGCTTCGCTTGCCGGGCTAGTTCGACCCGGTTGGTGGGCGCTTCCGCCCGCCGTCAATACATAAAGGTATCATGATGAGTTATCGGTCGGTCGGTATTATCGGAGCAGGCGTAATCGGAAAAAACCTGTTCAAGTATGTTCGCGGTCTGAAGGGGGTCGATGTCGCGTACATACTTGTAACAGACAAGAGCAAATACGCCGGCAATGCGGAGTTGGCGCCTTTGCTTACCGATGATGCAGAATTGGCACTTGCGCGGAAGGCAGACCTTGTCGTCGAAGCGGCTACGCCGGCAGTATTGAAAGAGCTCGGTCCCCATCTTCTGGTCGATTCCGACGTCTGCGGCTTCAGTTGTTCGGCTCTGGCGGACCAGAGCTTTGATGCCGCCATGCGGACGGTTGCGGGCGAGAGAGGCCATCGCTTCTTTGTTCCACATGGCGCCGTCCTTGGGCTCGATGGCCTGCGCGATGGTCGAGATCAAATCGAAAAGGTAGTGATCACGACGACCAAGAGCGGTGCAAGCCTTGGGCAGCCGGCCGACGCGCGCGGGACACTTTTCGATGGCTCGACTCGTCAGGCATGCGAACAGTTTCCACGGAACGTCAATGTTCATGCGGCGGTGGCGTTTGCCGGGATCGGCTTCGATCGCACACGCAGCATCGTTGTCGCGGATCCAGACACCAAGGCTATGCGCCACCATATCGCAGTTTCCGGCCAGGGGCTGGATTGGGAGATCTCAGTGACCTCGCAGTCTCTGGGGGGCGTGACCGGCTCCTATACCCCGGCATCGGCCATGGGATCGCTGCGAAGAATTTTCGGCGAGGATATCTTTGCCATCGCATAAATCCCGCGTGCCGTTGAGTGCGCTTGCACATTCGAAAGGAATGCCATGAAGATCCTGGTGCCTGTTAAGCGCGTCGTCGACTACAACGTGAAGATCCGTGTGAAGCCGGACGGCACGGGTGTTGAACTTGCCAACGTGAAGATGTCGATGAACCCGTTCGACGAAATCTCCGTCGAAGAGGCGCTTCGCCTCAAGGAATCCGGCAAGGCAACAGAGGTCGTCGTCGTCTCGATCGGCCCGGCCAAGGCGGAAGAAACGCTGCGCACCGCGCTCGCCATGGGCGCCGACCGCGCCATCCTCGTCGAGACCGACGATCTGGTCGAGCCGCTCGCCGTCGCCAAGATCCTGAAAGGTGTCGTCGATGCCGAGCAGCCGGGTCTCATCATCGTCGGCAAGCAGGCGATCGATGACGATTCGAACCAGACCGGCCAGATGCTGGCAGCCCTTCTCGGCTCCGCCCAGGCGACCTTTGCCTCCAAGATCGAGATTGCCGGCGACAAGGCGACCGTCACCCGCGAAGTCGATGGCGGTTCGCAGACGATCGAGATCAAGCTTCCGGCCGTCGTCACCACCGACCTGCGCCTGAACGAGCCGCGTTACGCCTCGCTGCCCAACATCATGAAGGCGAAGAAGAAGCCGCTCGACAAGAAGGCTCCGGCCGATTTCGGCGTCGACACCGCACCGCGCCTCAAGGTGCTGAAGACCGAAGAACCGGGCGGCCGCAAGGCCGGCGTCAAGGTGGCAAGCGTCGAAGAGCTGGTATCCAGCCTCAAGACCGCCGGCATCATCTGATCGCGCAGGAACAGGAGCAAACATCATGACCATTCTTCTTCTTGCCGAAAACGATGCGTCCGGCCTGTCCGACCAGACCGCCAAGGCGCTGACCGCAGCAACTCAGATCGGTGGCGACGTGCATGTGCTGGTTGCCGGCGCAGGCGCCAAGGCTGCAGCGGAAGCCGCTGCCAAGCTGTCCGGCGTCGCCAAGGTTCTCGTTGCCGACGATGCCTCGCTCGCCAACAATCTCGCCGAACCGCTCGCAGCTTTGATCGTCTCGTTGGCACCGTCCTATGACGTGATCATCGCTCCGGCCACCACCTCCGCCAAGAACGTCCTGCCGCGCGTTGCAGCCCTGCTCGACGTCGCCCAGGTCTCGGAAATCATCGAGGTCGTTTCGGCCGACACGTTCAAACGCCCGATCTATGCCGGCAACGCGGTCCAGACGGTGCAGTCGACCGACGCAAAGAAGGTCATCACCGTGCGCACCGCCTCCTTTGCCGCAACGGCAGAAGGCGGCTCTGCCTCGGTCGAAAGCGTCTCGGCTGCCGGCAATCCGGGCGTATCGAGCTTCGTCTCAGACGCGCTTGCCTCGTCCGAGCGCCCGGAACTGACCTCTGCCAAGATCATCATTTCCGGCGGCCGCGCGCTCGGCTCGTCGGAAAAGTTCCAGGAGGTGATCCTTCCGGTCGCCGACAAGCTCGGTGCCGCCGTCGGTGCCTCGCGCGCCGCCGTCGATGCCGGCTACGCCCCCAACGACTGGCAGGTCGGCCAGACCGGCAAGGTGGTCGCCCCCGATCTCTACATCGCGGTCGGCATTTCCGGCGCCATCCAGCACCTCGCTGGCATGAAGGACTCGAAAGTCATCGTCGCCATCAACAAGGACGAAGAGGCACCGATCTTCCAGGTTGCCGACTACGGCCTCGTCGGCGATCTCTTCGATATCCTGCCGAAACTCGAAAAGGCCCTCTGAGCCGCATGAGCGAAGAGATGGAACTTCCCGAACGGGAATCGATGGAATTCGACGTTGTGATCGTCGGCGCGGGCCCGGCCGGCCTGTCTGCGGCGATCCGGCTGAAACAGGTCAACCCGGATCTGACGGTGGTCGTGCTGGAAAAGGGCTCGGAAGTCGGCGCCCATATCCTGTCGGGCGCGGTGGTCGATCCGGTCGGTATCGATGCGCTTTTGCCCGACTGGCGCGAGGATGACAGCCATCCGTTCAAGACCGAGGTCACCGACGACCAGTTTCTCTTCCTGACCGGCTCGAGCGCCATCCGCCTGCCGAATATCGCCATGCCGCCGCTGATGAACAATCACGGCAAGTATATCGTCTCGCTCGGTAATGTCTGTCGCTGGCTGGCGGGCAAGGCGGAGGAGCTCGGCGTCGAGATCTATCCGGGCTTTGCCGCATCGGAAGTGCTTTATGACGAGGACGGCCGCGTCATCGGGGTGGCGACCGGCGACATGGGCATCGAGAAGAACGGCGAGCCCGGCCCGAATTATACCCGCGGCATGGCGCTTCTGGGCAAATACACGCTGATCGGCGAGGGCGTCCGTGGTTCGCTCGCCAAGCAGCTGATCGAAAAATTCGCGCTGTCGAAGGACCGCGACGTCCAGAAATTCGGCATCGGCATCAAGGAATTGTGGGAAGTAAAACCCGAGAAGCACAAGCAGGGCCTCGTCCAGCATTCCTTCGGCTGGCCGCTCGACATGAAGACCGGTGGCGGTTCCTTCCTCTATCACCTGGAAGACAATCTCGTCGCCGTCGGCTTCGTCCTGCATCTCAACTACAAGAACCCCTATCTCTTCCCCTTCGAGGAGTTCCAGCGGTTCAAGACCCATCCGGCCATCCGCGGCACGTTCGAGGGCGCCAAGCGCATCTCCTATGGTGCACGCGCGATCACCGAGGGCGGCTACCAGTCGGTTCCCAAACTCTCCTTCCCCGGCGGTGCGCTGATCGGCTGTTCGGCGGGCTTCGTCAACGTGCCGCGCATCAAGGGTTCGCACAATGCCGTCCTGTCCGGCATTCTGGCGGCCGAAAAGCTCGCCGCGGCGATCGCCGATGGCCGTTCCAATGACGAGGTCGTCGAGATCGAGAACGCATGGCGCGACGGCCCGATCGGGAAGGACCTGAAGCTGGTCCGCAACGTCAAGCCGCTCTGGTCGAAGTTCGGCACCATCATCGGCATCTCGCTCGGCGGCCTCGACATGTGGACCAACCAGCTGTTCGGCTTTTCGCTGTTCGGCACGCTGAAGCACGGCAAGACCGATGCGGCCTCGCTCGAGCCGGCCTCGAAACACAGCAAGATCGACTATCCGAAGCCGGATGGCGTGTTGACCTTCGACCGCCTGTCGTCCGTCTTCCTCTCCAACACCAATCATGAGGAAGGCCAGCCGGTCCACCTGAAGGTGAAGGATATGGCGCTGCAGAAGCGTTCGGAACACGATATCTTCGCCGGCCCGTCGACCCGCTACTGTCCGGCCGGCGTCTATGAATGGCGCGAGCAGGATGGTGAGGAGACCTACGTCATCAACGCGCAGAACTGCGTCCACTGCAAGACCTGCGACATCAAGGACCCCAACCAGAACATCAATTGGGTTCCCCCGCAGGGCGGCGAGGGGCCTGTCTATCCCAATATGTGAAAACGGTTATTACGATAATGACGAAACATTGCTATATTCACGAACAGTAGTTGGAAAGAATATTTGCGTAGTAAAATTGGTTGAGGATGTGCTGCCGGTATCGCCAATTTGTTTGAGTATTTCATCTCACGCGTTGCTGTGCAATGAAATCACCGAGCGTTTTTCCTCGTTTGAAGGGTTTTCGTTTTCCACGTGAGATCGTCGCTTACACGGTTTGGGCCTACCACCGCTTTGCCTTGAGCACGGCCGATGTGGAGGATCTGCTCGCGGAACGCGATGTGATCGTCAGCCGGGAAACGGTTCGACTGTGGATCGATCGCTTTGGCCGTCATTTTGCCACCTGCATCCGCCGGGACCGGCCAGAGCCGAGTGACAAATGGTATATGGACGAGGCCTTGGTTGTCATCGGCAGCCAGAAATTCTGGCTCTGGCGAGCGATCGATGCTGACGGTGATGTTCTGGTTCAGCGGCGTCGCAATGCCGACCAGAGGCATTGCACGTCTTCGCTGATCCAGACCGTCAAATCGCCGCGCCGCCGCGGGCTTTCGTTATAGGCCGTCCAGTTCGTCACCCGATGCTTCTGCTGGGCAATCTTGTGTCGGCGGCCAGCCTTGATCTTGTGCGGCATATGGCAAATCCTCGAAGGTCGCGGCCCGCTCGATATCAGCCCACAACCGATCTATGCAACAAGGCCGCTATGACCAGCGGACGATCTCAAAGGATCTGTTGGTGTCGATCCCCGATGGCGCATTTACCGTCATCGTCGGACCGAATGCCTGCGGCAAGTCGACCTTGCTCAGGGCCCTGTCACGCCTGATCCGCCCGGCCGATGGCCAAGTGATTCTCGACGGCCATCATATCCATCGCATGGAGGCAAAAGACGTCGCCCGTCGCCTTGGCCTTCTTCCGCAGAGTGCCATTGCACCGGATAGAATCACGGTCGCCGATCTCGTCGCGCGCGGACGTTATTCGCATCAATCCTTTCTGCGACAATGGTCGAGCGCCGACGAGGCGGCGGTCGCCAAGGCGATGGCGGCAACCGGTGTCACGGACCTGTCTAGCCGGCTCGTCGACGAACACTCCGGTGGACAGCGGCAACGGGTCTGGTTGACGATAGTGCTGGCGCAGGAAACGCCGATCCTGCTTCTCGACGAACCGACGACGTTCCTCGACATTGCCCACCAGATCGAGCTTCTCGACTTTCTCGCCGATCTGAATGATGAAGGCCGAACCATCGTCGCCGTCCTGCATGATCTCAACCACGCCTGCCGCTATGCCTCACATCTCATCGCGTTGAAGGATGGGACGATCGCTGCTAGCGGCGAGCCCGCCGAAATCATCACCGCGGATCTGGTCGAAACCGTCTTCAACCGCCCCGCGCTCGTCATATCCGATCCAACATGGGCACGCCGATGATCGTGCCGAAGGGACGTTGGTCAGCTGGGGTCCAAAAACAGTGCTGTCCACCGATGGTGCCGGCAGCTCAATGGCTTAGGATCTTTCCTAAGACAGGCTGAGGGTTCGAATCTTGTCAATACCCTACAAACGGTTTGCAACTATCGCCGATGACGAAATCGGGTTCGAAAACGGCGTGACGCGGCGGGGCTTCGGCATGCCCGTTCAGGCGGTCGACAAGCATGCGCACTGCTTCGGTCGTCATCTTGGCAACCGGATGGACTGTGCGCGTGAGACGCGGACGCACACCCGGTAGTCCCGCCACGACGTCGGTCGAGACGATAGATATATCACGGGGACATTCCAGCCCGAGATCAGAGATGGCACGCAGCACCCCGAGAGCCATGATGCCATTGGCGACGTAGATCGCCGTCGGCCTCCGAGGCAATTGAAGAAGCTCTCTTGCCGCCGAATATGCCGTGTCTTCCCTGAACGCGCCAGAGCGGACGAGACTCGTATCGACGTCAACTCCGCGCGCACTCATGGCGTCTAGCATGCCCTGATATCGTCCGCGGCCGGGATCTACATCGGTCGTGCCGGTTACGGATCCAATACGGGTGTGCTGCATGTCGAGCAAATAGTCCGTTACCTGTCGTCCGGCCGAGACGTTGTTGAGCGTCACTGTATCATGGACATTGCTTTCGGAAGGGCCGGCGAGAAGCACGAGCGGAATCTTACCCTCAAGGGCCTGCCAGCGGCTGGGATCGGATCGCCCGACGGGAGAAATGATCATTCCATCACAAGAGAGTTCCCGTGCGATCATGACGTTGCGTTTTTCGCGCTCGGGATTTTCCCCACTGTTCAAGACAACAAGTGAATACCCCCAGTCTGCCGCCAGAGCTTCGGCATTCAAGACGATCTCCGCAAAGAATGGGTTTTTCAGGTTCGACACCGACAGAGCGATGAGTTGGCTGCGTCCACTCTTGAGATTGCGCGCCGTTCGCGACGGCGCATAGCGCAGGCTCCGGACTGCCGCTTCGACCCTCTCCCGCAATTCGGGGCTCACATATGCCGAATTATTGACGACGGCCGAAACCGTCGAAACGGCAACTCCGGCAGCTTTGGCGACATCTCGAATCGTAACCATCAAATTCCTAGCGAAACGTTTCGTCGCAAAAATCGACAAAATAATGCAAAAAGTCCAGCAAAAACATTGACTCATTTGATCCAATCTACAATTCTGCCGAAACGGTTTTCCATGGGAACATGGAGTGGGAGGATCGAGATGAGGGGCATTGTGATGCCAATATCCTTGTCGGGTCGAGGAAGCCGAAACTTCGGGAGGATGAAATGTCTGTTGATGAAACTATTGCCGCCGCCGGCGAGAAGACCACCGTCTCGGGTGGCTTTTTCACGCGTATCGGCGGCCCGTGGTCTTGGGCCGCTATGGGATGCCTGTGGTCGATCTATGCAATGAACACCAACATGCGGCAGTGGTTCTCCATCCTCCAGCCATCGCTGGTGGATGAGTTCCATCTCACGCCGTCACAGATGGGTATCTATTCCGGCATCCTGATGATTGCGCTTAGCGTCTCAGGCGTCGGTCTTGCGCCGTGGCTCGACCGCGGTGGCCACGGCTGGGCACGCAAGTACCGTCATCTGCCGATCGCTCTCTGCTATCTAATCTTCTCCGTGCTGACGGGATTTGGTCCGCTCAGTGCGACCTTCGGTGCAATCTTCGCCTTCCAATTGATCAAAAATCTTGCGAGCGGCGCCGGCGAAACCGCGGAAGTCACCGCCGTCGCGGAGTGGTGGCCGCTGGAGAGTCGCGGCTTCGCCCAGGGACTGCATCACACGGCGTTCCCATGGGGATCGCTCTTGGGCGGCCTCGCAATCGCCGCTGTCTTCTCGATTTTCGGCAGCCAATCCTGGCGCTATGTCTTCCTGATACTGCCATGGCTCGTGGTGCCGTTGCTGATTATCTATTGGCGCTTCGCGACGCCGGCAAACTATGCCCGCTTCGTCGACGACACGAAGGCGCGGGGCCTCACCCCACCGTTGATCGAAACGGAAAGCGGCGTGACGCTGCATGCTGCGCCTGGCGCATTCGGCCGCGCTTTGCGCAACCCCAACATCATGGTGTCCTCGCTCGCCTCGGGCCTGGCGAATTTCAGCTACTATGGCTTGAGCTTCTGGCTGCCATTGTATCTGGCGTTTGTCGCCCACTACTCGATGGCTTCGGTCGCCGCCTATTCCGTCATCTTCACGATAACGGGTGGCATCGGCCAAATTGTCTGGGGGCTCATTTCGGACAGGTTCGGCCGCAAGTATAGCCTGATAGCCATGTTTCTCTGGCTTGCCGTCGCCTATCTACTGTTCCTCTATGCGGGAGCTGGTGTAGGCGCTCTTGTTGCGATCCAGCTCTTTGCCGGCATGTCCACCAACGGCGTCTATCCAGCTCTTTACGCGCTGGCCTCTGACTCCAGTGAAAAGGGAGCCGTAGCGATTGCCAACGGGCTCAATATGGGTGGTCCGGTGCTGGGTGGCCTCGGTACGATCTTCGTCGGCTACATTATCGAATTCGGTGGTGGCTATTCGTCCCCCTCTGGCTTCATGCTGGCGCTGTATTTCCTGGCAGGCGTCATGACGCTTGCTGCGGTTCTGATCGCCCTGTTCACCCGGGAGACTGCCGGAAAGTACCAGCATCTCGATAGGGCGCTGGTCAGCCGGGAAGCATGCCTTCGCAGCGGCATGCACGGCTGAATGTCCAGCGAAATATGAAGAGGAGTAACAACAATGACCTTCATTAAGCGGCTTTGGGCACTGGAAGGCGGGTACATCCGACCCGACCGTGGTGCACTGGTGTTGGGAGAGCAGGGACCGGTCACCATACCGTCTCCAACCTTCCTGATGGAGCATGAACGCGGCCTGGTCTTGATGGATACCGGCATGGTCCCGGCTGCGGCAGATGATGTCCATGCAGTCTATGGCGACATGGCGGAACTTGACGGCATCTCGCTGAAGCCAGAACATCGCGTCGATCGACAGCTTGAAATGATCGGCTTCAAGACGTCGGATGTCGACTATGTCATCATGTCCCATCTGCATTGGGATCATACCGGCGGGATGTATCTGTTTCCGCATGCCAAGTTCTTCGTCATGAGCGGTGAACTCCAATATGCATTCTGGCCCCGTGCAGGCGGCCCGCTCTATCGGCGCGAGGACATTGAGCCAACCCGCGGGTTCGACTGGACCGAGATTGAAATCCCGGATTTCGACTTTTTCGGCGATGGAAGCCTCAGGGTCGTGCATCTGCCTGGACACAGCCCAGGCAATGCCAGTCTCGTGGTGCGTCTCGCCAACCGGACTTTCATCCTGGCCGGTGACACGGCCCATCTGCGGTCCGGCCTTGAAAAAGATCTGCCGATGCCGTCCGACTGGAACACGTTTGAGGCAGTGCGGTCTATCCGCAAGCTGAAGCAGATGGCCCATAGCCTCGATGCAAGGATATGGATGCTGCATGACGACGAGGATTGGGCGGAATTCAAGCATGCTCCGGATTTCTACGCGTAAGAGGTCATGAATAACACCTCGCTGCGCACATAGTCGTATCGGGGTAACACATGCGGGCAGTTCGGATGTCAGGCAGGGCATCGGATTGCTCGCAAGAATTGCTTGAGATGGATATGGATATTGCAAAGATGACGGCTTCGGATTTCTTGTCGAAATGGGTGGAGACCTTCAACGCAGACAAATCGAAGCTCATAGAGTTATACGCGCCCAATGCATCTTTGCATGGGACATCCAGCGCGGAACTCTACATAGGGCGTGACAGAATCCGCACCTATTTCCACGGCACGGCGACAGTGTCGATAAGCCACCTTCACTGTTCGGATGTGGCTGCGAATGTTGCCCTGCTCGTTGGCCATTGCGTGTTCTGTAGCGTGCTGGATGATGTGCGGGTCGAAACGCCTGCCCGGTTCACCTTTCTGATGGAGAAACGCCGGGAGGACGGATGGGTTATCCTGCATCATCATTCTTCCGCCAACCCGAAGTAAATCGCGTCGACCTGTGAACCGCCCCAGATTTCTGGACCAGCTGAGGCTAGAGTTTCCGGCTTCATTCAGGGAGGCGGGCTGGTTGAACCACCTTATTGATTGCCGTTTCCCCAGGACGGTTGCGTTGAGGCGGGGGCTTTCACCGCACGGAAGAGACGTTTCTTTTCAGTCATCATCAAGTGTCGTGTAGTGAAGGCCCCCGAGCCAGCCTCACAGCTCACGGCTCTCTGTCGAGTGAAAATTGTTGACAATCTGCATTCTGCATGAAATCGTCGGCGCTCAGGAGATGCAATATGCTGATGAGCGCCGTTGAATTGCTGAGAACGCATTCCCTGCCCATGGTTCTGGAGCAGGAAATTCTCGCTGTTCTGCTTGGTGGCGAACTGGCTCCGGGTGATCACCTGAATGAAAAAGACCTTGCATCCCGCTTCGGCATAAGCCGAGGTCCTGTCCGCGAGGCACTACGGTCGATGGAATCATCCGGCCTCATCGAGCAGGTGCCGAACCGCGGCTTCTTCGTCCGGCAACTGACCACGCAACAGGCCTATGATCTCTATGACGTTCGCGCAGTTCTCTTCGGACTGGCTGGAAAACTGCTTGCGCGGAGGATCACGGAAAAAGAGGCCACGCGCCTAGCCACCTTCATCGCCGACATGGACGCAGCCACCGCTGCAAATGATTTCGATTCCTATGTGCCGCTCAACTTCGCTTTCCATGAATTCATCGTGCAGAACGCCGGAAACACTGCGCTGGCGCAGCAATATCTCGGTCTGGTGAAACAACTAAGGCTCTATCGCACCCGCAGCCTGCATCATGTTGCATCAATGCATGCATCACAGGTCGAGCATCACAAGATGGTCGACGCCTTAATCCGCCGGGATCCTGAAGAGGCGCAGAGAACCCACCATCGACATGTCGAGGCCGCCAAGGAAAGGCTGATCGCGATCGCCGCCGATTTGAAATGAAAAAGGGAGAGATTTGTGACGCAAGCATCCGACATTACCGCCCAGGCGATTGGTTTCATAGAGCGTATGACCTATGCCGATCTGCCGGATGACGCCCTGACAATCGGCCGGCGCTGCATGGTCGATACTGTCGGTCTTTATCTCGCCGGCAGTCAGGAACCCTCAGTACGCATTTTGGCCGAGGACGCACTGGCGCAGGGCGGGCGGGCGGACGCGCCGCTTCCGGGTGCAGGTGCAACGAAGGTGCCGGCGGCGTTGGCGGGGCGGGTATGGGGCACATCCGGCCATGCTCATGACTGGGACGATACACAGGTCTCGCACGATCCTGCCCATGTCTACGGACTGCTGACCCACCCATCGGTACCGCCGTTGACAGCCGCCCTGATTATCGCCAGCGAGCTCGGCAATGCGGATGGCAAGGATGTCATGCTTGCATTCCAGGTCGGCTTCGAGGTGGAGTGCAAGATTTCCGAATGGATGAAGCCCCGTCACTATCGCCGGGGTCACCACACAAGCGGTACGGTCGGCACATTCGGTGCTGCTGCCGCGGCCGCCAAGCTGATGGGACTGAAGGGCGAGAAACTTGCCAATGCCCTGGGGCTTGCAGCAAGCTTCGCAGCCGGCATCCGGGTCAATTTCGGGACGATGACCAAGCCGCTGCATGTCGGCCGCGCCTGTGAGAACGGCATTACCGCCGCCAAGCTTGCGGCCGAGGGCTTTCAGGCTGATCCGGCCGCGCTCGACGGTCCCTGGGGCTTTTTCTCTGTGATGGGCGAAGGCTTCGACGAGGAAAAGGCAAAACAGGGTTTCGGTGCGCCTTTAACGATTGTGTCGCCGGGTGTCAGCATCAAACCCTATCCATCCGGCATCCTGACCCATCAGTCGATGGACGCGATGCTGAAGCTGGTGCTCGACCACAACCTCAAGCCGCAGGAAGTGGAGCGCATCCATTTCTTTGCCGGCAAAAACATCATCGAACCGATCCGCTATCCTATCGCGAAGAACCATTTGCAGGCGAAATTTTCGATGCCGGCGCTTCTGGCCATGATCGTGCTGTGCCGGCGAGCGAGCCACCACGAATTCGAGGATGCCTTCGTTGCGGGAGAGGCGATGCAGGATCTACAGGCGCGCACCGACGTGATCAACGATCTGGAGATCGATGCCCAGGGTTATGACAAGATCCGTTCGCGCATCGAAGTTGAGACCAAGGATGGGCGCACATTGGTGCAATGGGCGGATGAACGCTACCGCGGCGGCCCTTCCAACCCGATCGATGACAGCGGTCTCGACGCAAAATTCAGGATGTGCGCCGAGGGTGTGATCAACGAAGACCAGCAGGAGGAGCTGCTAGGTCTCGTGCGCGGCATCGATCGGGTGGCCGATATCGGGCGCCTTGTCGATCTCATCAGCGGAGTATCTGCCGAGGCCAAGGAGATGGCCGCCGAATAAATGCAGCATGACCGTTTGGGGAGAAGCGGTTTTCAAAAATGGGAGAGAGAGATGAGCATGATGCGCATGATTGGGCGCGCGGCGGGAGGATTTGCCGCTTTGGCATTGTTTTCTTCGGCAGCTGCCCTCGCCGAGCCGGCCAGCTATCCGGTCAAGGTGGTGACACTGGTCACGCATTCCAGCCCGGGCGGCGGTAGCGACGTCTTCCTGCGGGAAATGTCCAAATATCTGGGCAAGTATATCAATGCGACCTTTGTCGTCGAAAATGTCCAGGGCGGCAGTGGCGCCAAGGCGATGGCACGCGTGGCATCTGCGCCGGCCGATGGCAGCGTCTTTTACGCGACAACGCCGACCTACATCTACACGTCCCTGATGAGCAAACCGCAGAGCACCTACAAGGACATGCAACCGATCGCCAACATCTTTCTCGATAGCGAGGTGATCTTCACCCGCACCGATGGCCCTTTCAAGAGCCTGAAGGATGTGATCGACCAAGCGAAGAAGGAACGCGGTCGCTGGGGGGCGGCCAATCCGGCATCTCTGGAGCGGCAGGCGGCCGAGCAATTGAAGCGGGCAGCGGGCGTCAATGCGGCGATCGTGACCCATGAAGGCGGTGGTGACATGATGCTCAACGTCATGAACGGCACGCTCGATATCGGGGTCGGCGAAATCCAGGAGCTTCGTTCCCAGCTCGACGCAGGCAAGATTACCCTGCTTGCAACCTTTAATCCCGAGCGCATTCCCGACAAGCCGGATGTGCCGACCGTGAAGGAAAGCGGTTTCGACGTCTCGCTCGTCAAGTTCCGCGGGCTTGCCGGGCCAAAAGGCATTCCAGACGAGACTGCGGCGATCTGGGACAAAGCGGTGAAGGAGCTTCTCGCAGACCCCGAATACGAGAAGGCCTATTCGGACGAGGTGCTCGTTGCACAACCGATCGACCACAACGATTACCCCGGCTTCATCAACAACTTCGCGACGAAGACCGAAGAGTTCCTGAAAACGACGGGCGCGATCAAGTAGCCAAATCCGCTTTGGGGATCGCCCCAACGGGCGGTCTCCACGTTGCGATTCCCGACGAGGACAATCCCGATGAACAAGGATTTATTCAGCGGCCCGGCTCTGCTTGCGGTGGCCGGCATCTACTATACTTGGTCGACCCAGATCGCCGACAGCACGCTGTCCGACGAGATCGGCGCAGCCGGCCTTCCGCAAGTGCTCGCCGCTCTTCTCGCCATTCTCAGTCTTTGCCTCATCATTCGCTCGCTTCTGTCTGCTAAGGCGCGGACAGCGCAGCTGGCTGCGACGGGTGTTGCCGAGGACGACGAAGAAGAGGATTTCAACGCGCCGCTGCCACGCGCGGTCGGCTTCCTTCTGTTTGGCGCCATCTATATCTGCCTCTTGCCATTCGTCGGTTACGTCGTGTCGACGGCGCTGCTCATCGGTGCGATCGCGCTTTACGAGGGGGCGCCACGGACGTGGGTCGTGATTGCCGCAGCCGTTGGCGGAGGCGTCCTTTACTGGGCGATCTTCGTAAAACTTCTGGGTGTCAACCAGCCCGCGGGCTCGCTCCTCGGGGGGCTTTTCTGATGGGCACGATTTCCGACATCATCCATCTTCTGACCCAGACGCCAATCTTTTTCGTCGCCATTATCGGCCTGACCTGGGGCATTCTGGGTGGCGCTTTACCGGGCATTTCCGCCTCCATCACCATGGCGCTCGTGCTGCCCTTCACCTACACGATGGACCCGGCTCAGGCGATCGCACTTCTGGCCTGCGTCTATATCGGCGCGGAATATGGCGGATCGATCCCGGCGATCCTCATCCGCACGCCAGGCACCAATTCATCAGCCGCAACCGTTATCGACGGTTACGAGATGAACCGCCAGGGGAGGGCCGGCGAGGCGCTCGGTATCTCGCTGATGTCTGGCGTGGTGGGCAGCCTGTTCGGTCTTGCCATGCTAATCCTGCTGACCGAGCCTCTGTCTTGGTTGGCGTTGGCCTTCACTCCGGCTTCTTATTTCGGTTTGGGCATTCTCGGCCTTAGCGTGATCTCCTCGATGAGCAGCGGCTCGTTGCTCAAGGGGCTTGCGGCGGCAACGGTCGGCCTGATGATCTCGACTGTCGGTACCGATCCGATCTCGGGTGTGACACGGTTCACCTTCGACATCCCCGATCTGCTCGGGGGTATCGAGCCGGTACTGGTAATGGTCGGCCTGTTTGCACTGACGGAGTTGATGAGCCAATCGGGCTCGCTCAGCACGGCCAGGCTCAACGCCAGCATCCGAATCAAGCTGCCGAGCCTTGCTTTGATGAACACGCTCAAACGCTCGCAATTCATCGGCTGCATTCTCGGGTTGTTCGAAGGACTGACACCCGGCGGCGGCGGGTCTATCGCAGCCTTCATGTCCTATAACGAGGCCCGCCGCTGGTCGAAGACACCACAACTTTTCGGCAAGGGATCGGAAGAGGGCGTCGCTGCCCCGGAAACAGCCAACAACACCGTTGCCAGCACCGCGATGATCCCGCTTCTGAGCTTCGGCATCCCGAGTTCCAACTCCACCGCCGTGCTGCTCGGCGGCCTGCTGATGCATGGCCTCATCCCGGGGCCGCGGCTTTTCGAGCAAAGCGGCCAGGTCATCGACAGCATCTATGTCGGATCGTTCATTGCCATCATTGCCCAGATCGGTATCGGCATCATCATCCTGCCGGCTTGTATCTGGCTGGTCAACAGGCCACGCCACTATCGCTCGGGCTTCATTTTCGCGCTGATCCTGTCGGGCATATACACGCTCAACAACAGCATTTTCGACCTCGGTATCGCACTTGCGCTCGGTCTGGTCGGTTATCTGATGCGGCTTACTCGCTTCCCGGTGCTGCCGATGATTCTTGGTGTCGTCCTTGGCCATATGGTCGAGTCCAGTTACCGACGTTCGCTCGTGCTGTCAGGCGGAGACATGATGGTCTTCCTCCAGGATCCCATCTCGCTCGGCCTCCTGTCGCTGGCTTTTATCTTCATCGCCTTCTCGCTATTCCGAGAACTCCGGGACGCCCATAAGGCCAAGCTTAACGAGGCTCACCCATGAACGTTACCGTTTCTACAACCACCCCGGTTTCAGCCGTCATTTCGAGGTTCGCCGAGACAGCTTCGCCCCCCGGCTCCGTCGAGACAGTCTGCAGCCGGCTGATCATGGACATCATAGCCTTGGCGATTGCCGCGCGCGAGACCGACTATGTCCAGGCGGCGCTGAAGAGCGCCGTCGAGGATGGGAATTGCACGGCCTTCGGGCACGGCAGGACCCTCGGCCTCTATGATGCGGCGCTCGTCAACGGAACGGCCGGCCATGGCGAGGATTATGATGATACTTTCGAGGGCGGGCCGATCCATGCCGGAGCGGTCATCATACCGGCCGTCATGGCGATCGCCGAAAAACGGGGACTCGACGGCAAGGCTGTGATGCGTGGAATCGCCGTCGGAGCAGAACTGATGTGCCGGATGAGCCTCGTCGCGCCTCAGGCCACCCATAAGGCAAGCTTTCATCCCACGGCTATCTTCGGTGCGCCGGCGGCGGCGGCGGCCGTCGGCGCAGCGCTTAGTCTCGACGAGGCGGCGATTGGGAGGGCGCTTGGTATTTCCGGCAGCCTCGCCTCAGGCATCATCGAATATCTGGCGGATGGTAGCTCGACCAAGCGTCTTCATGCCGGGGCCGCAGCACAATCCGGATTGCGGGCTGCGTTGCTGGCCGAGGCTGGCTTTTCCGGCCCCGCCAGCGTGTTCGAAGGCTCGCATGGCCTTTACAAGGCTTTTGCACCCTCGAAGACGCCGGACTTCAACCAGTTGCTCGACGGGCTTGGAGAGCAATGGATCGTCGAGACACTGGCATTCAAGCCCTATGCCTGCGGAACGATGACACAGCCTTTCATCGATTGCGCCATGATGTTGGCTCGAACGGGGGTCAAGGCCGAAGAGATCGTCTCGATCACCTGCAAGGTGGGTGAGGGGACTGTCCATCGTCTGTGGGAGCCGCTTGCGAAGAAACATGCACCGCCAAATGGCTATGCCGGCAAGTTCTCGACACCCTATTGCATAGCGGTCGGTTTCATCGACAGGGAGGCGGGGCTTGGCCAGTTCACCGACGAGAGAGTGCTCGATCCGGATCTCAGGGCCCTTGCGTCAAAGGTTTCCTATGAAGTGGATCCAGGCGACCCTTATCCGGGCAATTTCGTCGGCCATCTGCGGGCAAAACTCAGCGATCGCACGGTGCGGGAATTTCGCCAGCCCCACATGCGCGGTGGTGCCCATGACCCCTTGCCCGACAGCGAGTTACAGGCGAAATTTGCCGCCAATCTGCGCTTTGCGGGCATGACAGATGCGGCAATCGACAAACTGCGTGCTGCTCTTGAGGAAATTTCGTGTGGTGGCAAGGTCAATCTGTCCGCGGCGCGGCCTTGAACGGAGAAATGAATGACTGAGAAGGATTTGCAGGGGCGTGTTGCGCTCGTAACGGGCGCATCACGCAATATCGGCAGGGCGATCGCACTTGCGCTTGCGGCACGAGGTGCCGTCATTGCAGTTGCTGCACGCTCCGACCGATCGGCCGCTGAGACGGTGGTACGCGAGATCGAGGCGGCAGGTTCAACGGCGGCCGTATTTCTCGGAGACGTGTCGAAGGAAGACGACGCTGACCGCCTTGTCGACGAGGTGGGCTCAACGCTTGGCCGGCTCGACATTCTGGTCAACAATGCTGCGGTGCGCCGCGAGACGCCGATAGAGGAACTCGCTTTTTCCGACTGGCGTGAAGTGATGGGGATCGCTCTCGATGGTGCGTTCCTGATGAGCAAGGCCGCCATTCCTCCGTTGAAGAAGAGCGGGCAGGGTACCATCATCAATATTGGCGGCCTGACGGCCTATCTGGGTGCCTTGCATCGCGCTCACGTAATCGCTGCCAAGGCAGGGCTGGATGGGCTGACAAAGGCCTTGGCGCACGAGCTCGGTCCGTATGGCATAACCGTCAATCTCGTCTCACCGGGGATGATAGATACCAACCGCCAGCATGCCGGTGCCAGCAATCCCACCCATCACCAGACCACCAGGACGCTGGTTGGTCGTCGTGGAACACCGGAAGAGGTCGCGGCGGCCGTGGCTTATCTGGCCAGCCCGCAGGCGCGTTTCACCACGGGCCAAACGCTGCATGTCAACGGCGGTGCATTCCTTCCATAGCCTGGATGTGACAGGCTGCGAATCGTCAAGCCAGGTGCGGGTCAGCAGATCAGCACCCACAATACCGGTCATGCGAATGTCTCCTGTCTCTTCCCCCGCTCATCCCGAGAAGGCGAGCCTCTCCCTTCTTTGTCTGCTATGCCTCAAGATCGGTACGCTCAGCTTTGGCGGCGGATTGTCTGGATGGTTCTATCAGGAGTTCGTGCAGCGCCACCGGCTGGTGGACGACGATGATTTTGCCGCGAGCCTTGCTATTGCCCAGATGCTGCCGGGCGCCAATGTGGTCAACCTCATCATCTGCCTGGGAGAGCAGTTGCGTGGGCCGGCCGGGTCCGTGACATGTCTTGCGAGTTTTCTTGTTGGTCCGTTTTTCGCGGTATTGGGACTTTATGCGTTGTTCGATTACTTCGCTGATCTGGCCCTACTGCCTATCTTCTTCAACGGCATCGCCTTTGCAGCCATTGGCCTTTTGCTGATGAACTGCATTCGCGGGGTACGTCGGGCAATGCGTTTTCCACCCTTCGCGGTCATCGCCGCGGCCACCGCCGTTATGGTCGGCGTGCTGCAGTGGCCATTGATCCCCGTCGTACTGGCGTTGTCGCCAGTCAGCATCTTTCTCGCCTGGAAAAGAGGCTGAGATGCGCGACAACGTTCTGCTTCATCTGGCTCTCATCTTCATTCCGCTTTCGTTGACCTCGATCGGCGGCGGTGCAGCGATCATCGCCGGTGCGCAACACCAGACTGTCGAGATTCAGCACTGGATTTCCGAGGCGGAGTTCGTGCATCTCTTTGCGATTTCCAGGGCAGCGCCCGGGCCAGGAACCATGCTGGCAACTGCCATCGGCTTTAAGGTATCCGGCTGGACGGGTGCGGCTGTCGCCACGCTCGCCCTGTTTCTGCCCTCTTCACTGCTGTGCTACACCGTCTTCCGGCTGACCAACGCGCATCGTGAAAAACGCTGGCACAAGACGATGCGGGAAGGGCTGGCGCCGGTCGGCACCGGCCTGATCATGGCGGGTGCGATGTCATTGTTCAGGGTTAGCGGCGGTGGCCCGCTCGCCTTGGCTACGGCCTGCGCATCCTGTCTGCTGCTTTATCTTGCGCCGCGATTTCCTGTTGTTGCGATGCTGGCTCTGGGCGGCGCCGTTGCCGTCGCCGCAGCGAGCTTTTTCGGATAGTGGTCAGGCAGCGGCGGTTTCGGCCGAGCGTGCACCTGCAAGCTTGGCTGCAAGCCTGATTGCCGCCTCCAGCGCGCCGGTACTGGCGATGCCCTTGCCGACGATGTCGAAGGCGGTACCGTGTGCCGGTGTGGTAAACACGACGTCGAGGCCTGCCGTCACAGTCACGCCGCGATTGAAGCCTCGCAGCTTCGTCGCGATCTGGCCCTGGTCGTGGTACATGGCGACAACGCTGTCGAACTCACCGGCAAAAGCCTTGATATAGACGGTGTCGGAGGGGAAGGGACCGGCACAATCATACCCACGCGCCGCCATCTTCTCCACCACGGGCCGGATGAGGTCGATCTCCTCGCGACCGAAAAGACCATTCTCGCCGGCATGCGGATTGAGCGCCGCGACGGCAAGACGGGGTCTATCAATGCCCGCCTTCCTCATCGTTTCGGTGGCCAGAACGATCGCATCGCTGATCGACTGCTCGGTGATCTGGTCAAGCGCCTGGCGCAGGGACACATGGCTCGTCACCCGCGACATCCACTGCCCGTCGAGCACGTTCATCTCGCTGAAATAGCGTGTGTGCCCCAGAATATGGGCAAACATCTTGTGTTCGTCCGGGAATTTCCATCCGCCATTGTACATGGCGCGCTTGTTGAGCGGGGCAAAGGAGATGGCATCGACCTCGCCTGCCATGGCAAAGTCGATCGCTCTCGACAACGTCTCGCCGGTGGCAAAACCGGATCTGGCGCTGACGACGCCTGGTGGATAAAACTCCGGGTTGGTGTTGCCGAGATCGACCAGCGGCACTTCGCCCGTGCGGTTCCAGTCAACCGCCGCCGGTCGTTCATAACTGACAAGCGAGAGCGATACACCCGCCTGCCCGGCGCCGAGTTCCAGCACCCGTCGGTCTCCAACGACCACCAGCCGCGCCGCATCCGACAGGCGCCCGTCGCTTAATACGCGGGCGGTCTGTTCGGGGCCGATACCGGTGCAATCACCCGCTGTCACGGCAATGATCGGACGGCTTTCTATGCTCATGATGCCTTCCTCCGCGAGGTGCCCGCACCCGCTGCTACCTGCAGTGCCGCAACGACCGCGTCGCCGCACTCGACAGTGTTGGCGGTCCCGCCCAGATCGCGGGTGCGGGTCGCCGGATCCTGGACGACGTCTTCGATCGCCGAGACGATGGCTGCAGAGGCTTCCGGATACCCGAGATGGTCAAGCATCATCGCACCGGCCCAGATCTGGCCAACAGGATTGGCAATGCCTTTGCCGGCGATATCCGGTGCTGATCCATGCACCGGTTCGAAGAGCGAGGGAAAATCGCGCTCCGGATTGATATTTCCGGAAGGCGCAATGCCAATTGTCCCGGTGCAGGCAGGGCCAAGATCGGACAGGATGTCGCCGAACAGGTTGGAGGCGACGACCACGTCGAACCGGTCGGGATTGAGGACAAAATGGGCGCAGAGAATGTCGATATGATATTTGTCCCAGCGAATATCCGGATAGCTCGCCGCCATCGCCTCCATGCGCTCGTCCCAATAGGGCATGGTAATGGAAATACCGTTCGACTTGGTCGCCGATGTGACATGCCTTGCCTCGCGCCGGCTTGCTAGTTCGAAGGCGAATTTCAGTACGCGGTCGATGCCGATGCGGCTCATCACCGTCTCCTGCACGACAATCTCGCGGTCGGTGCCGTTATAAATCCGCCCACCGATCGAGGAATACTCACCCTCGGTATTCTCGCGTACAATCCAGAAGTCGATATCGCCTGGCGCCCGACCGGCCAGAGGTGATTTCACGCCCGGCATCAGACGGACGGGGCGCAGATTGATATACTGATCGAACTCCCGGCGGAACTGCAGCAGCGATCCCCAGAGCGAGACATGATCCGGAATGATGTCCGGCCAGCCAACCGCGCCGAAGAAGATCGCATCGTGGTTGCCGATCTTATCCTTCCAGTCATCCGGCAGCATCTTGCCATGCTTCTGGTAATAGGCGCAGGAGGCAAAATCGAACCCGTCGAAGTGCAGCGGAATGTCGTGGATTTCCGCCACCGCTTTAAGCACCTTCAACCCCTCGGGCACGACTTCAAGACCGATCCCGTCGCCGGGAATGACCGCGATCTTCAGACTGTTGCTCACCATGGCCTGTCTCCTCCCAATCCATGTCCTCATCGGCTATGCGGCATCAATAAAAAATTGTCAATTATAAACTGTTGACAATTTGGCAAGCTAGGAAGACTTATGACATGGGAGGAGTTCTATCGTGGCACAGACAAATCTCATTGCTGGTGAAGCGCCGAACCGAACGCTCATGCGTGATTTTCACTATGCTCGTGTCGCCACCGGCGGTGCTGAAATCAATGTTGCCATTGGGGGCAGCGGCCCGCCGCTGCTTCTCTTGCATGGCAACCCACTGACGCATGTGAGCTGGCACCGGATTGCGCCTGCACTTGCCAGGCATTTCACCGTCGTGACACCGGACCTCCGTGGATATGGCGATAGCTCCAAGCCCGATGGTGGCCTCGATCACGCCGGCTACAGCTTTCGTGCGATGGCCGACGACAACGTCGAGGTCATGAGGCATTTCGGCTTCTCACGGTTCCAGGTGGCGGGGCATGATCGTGGTGCACGGGTCGGTTTCCGTATGGCGCTCGACCATCCCGAAAAGGTCGAACGGCTTGCCGCCCTCGACATCGTACCGACCCACCATGCCCTGACCCATGTGACGCTGGGCTGGGGGCTAGAAGCCTACCACTGGTTCTTCATGGCGCAGAAGGCGCCGTTTCCAGAGCGGCTAATCTGCGGCGATCTCGGTTATTACATCGATTACAAGCTGAACAAGAAAGGCGTCGGCCTGTCGATCTTCGACCCGCAGGCGATGGCCGAATACAAGCGCTGCACGACGCCGGAACAGATCCATGCCGTCTGTGAGGACTATCGAGCGACTGTTTCCATCGACCTTGCGATGGATAGTGCCGACTACGGTAAACGCAAGATCGAATGCCCGGTCATGGTTCTCTGGGGTTCCAACAGCCATTGCGGCCGGCATTTCAGGCCGATGGAAGCCTGGGCCGAATGGGCGCCTGACCTGCGGGGCTGGTCCATCCCGAGCGGGCATTATCCGGCCGAGGAACGTCCCGAAAATGTTCTAGCACCCTTCCTCTCCTTTTTTTCCGGGTCCGGACCGACAGCGTGATCCGGAAGGCCCCTCGCCAGAAAAGCGTCCCGGCGAGGGGCACTCCAACCTTCAGGCGCCGATATGGCGCAGTATCCCATCGGTCATGTCCGTGGTGCTCCCGGTGCCGCGGATGTCGCGGGTTCTGGTGGAAGGATCGGCAAGTGCTGCCGTGATCGCCTTTTCCATGATTGCGGCTGCCTCTATTGCCTGTGGCAGGCCGCGATTGTGCCCAAGCCATTCAATCATCATCCGGCCGGACTCGATCATCGCAAACGGATTGGCAATGCCCTTTCCGGCGATATCGGGCGCCGAGCCGTGGGTTGCCTGAGCCATGGCGATGGCCCCTTCGCCAATGCACAGACCTGGCGCCATGCCAAGGCCGCCGACCAGCCCGGCCGCCTCATCTGTCAGGATGTCACCGAACATGTTGGTGGTGACAATCACGTCGAAACTCTGGGGATCGCGGATCAACCGCATGGCCATTGTGTCGACGATAACCTCGTTGACCGTGACATCGGGAAACTCCTTGCCAACGCGATAGCATTCCTCGACGAACATGCCGCAGCCGAGTTTGAAAACTGTGTTCTTATGTACCAGCGTCAACTTTTTCTTGCGCTGGCGGGCGATCTCGAAGGCGGCACGCGCGACACGCGAGGAGCCAAGCCGACTGATGACGCGGACGGAAATGGTCATGTCCTCGCTTGGGCGAAACTCACCGGAACCGGCCACGACATTGCGATCCGGCTGGAAACCCTCGTTGTTCTCGCGAACGATAACAAGGTCGATATCGTCGTAGATGGCGCCGAGCCCCGGATAAGAGCGCGTTGGGCGAACATTGGCGAAGAGGTTGAACCGCTTGCGCAGGATCGGGTGCGGATTGATGGCGCCGGGTACCTTGGGATAGGCCTGATGACCGATCGGGCCAAGGATGAAACCGTCCATCTTCATCAGCGCCTCGATGGTGCCCTCGGGAAATGTCGAGCCTTCCGTATCAAGCGCGCTGCGTCCGATAGGCATGGGCCGCCAGTCGATCGCAAGTCCGGTTCGCGCTGCGGCAGCCTTCACCACGGCGACCGCAGCGGGCACGATTTCGTGACCAATGTCGTCACCATTCAGGATACCAAGGGTCAGATGGTTCATCGCGTCTTCCTCCTCCATGAGTGTTCTGCGCCATGTGTTGCCGATGACAGTTGGATGTTCAGGGCCGCGGCGCGTCGATGCGATCTGCATCGGGGGCTGACAGATAAGCAAACAGCCGGAACACCAGCGGAATTGTTGTCATCACCACGGCTATCCTCATGATCTGAAAACCGGTGACGGTTGCAGCGTCGAGGTGCATGGCGGTTGCCGTCAACACCATTTCCGTCACGCCTGCCGGTGAAATCGACAGGAAGGCGGTGCTGAACGGAAGGCCGGTCATCCAGCAGACCAGTGATGCGATCAGGGCGGCAGAGGCGAGCAGAAACGCCGTCGTCGCCACTGCCGCCAGCGAGACGCGCGGCAGCCTTGCGACAATCTCCCGGCGAAAGCGGCAACCAATCCAGGTGCCGATAACGATCTGGGCAAGATTGAGCAGCAGTTTCGGCACCGCGAAAGGGCCAAAACCTGATAGTGCGACCAAGGCTCCGATCAGCGTCGGGATCAGCAGCCAAGTATTCGGCATGCCGAAAGGTGCGACGAGATAGGCTGCGATGCCCGAGACCACAAGCAGACCTGCGAGTGGCAGCAACTCTGCCGCAAGTGGTACCGCCACCGGCGGCACATCGCCGGGGTGGCCGAAAATGGCAAGCAGGATCGGCACGCTGGTTACGATCGACGTCACACGGATCAGGTGTACGACGGCAACTATATCCGGATTGGCCCCCTTGTTCTGTGCGACGACTGCCATTTCAGCAAGTCCGGCCGCGGCAGTGGCGAAAAATGCCGTCTCTCTATCGACCCCGCCGAGGCGCATCAGCAGAAGCGCTGCAATGGATGTCGCCACGATGACCAGAACAGTCACGGCGACCATGACCGGGATCAGGGTCAAGGTGGCAACGGCCACGGACGGTATGAAGCGCAAGCCGATCGAGACGCCCACCACGACCTGGCCGATCTGACGACCATAAGGCACCGTCAGCACCGGTGCACCCGCAAGTGTTGCCGCCGCGCCGAACACCAGCGGCCCGAGCAGAAAGGGAAGGGGAACGCCCACGAGCTTTGCGAGGAGCGCCCCGCACGCTCCTGCAGCCAGTGTCGACGCCATACGCAAAGCGCTTCGGCGTACTCCCTTTACCGCTACCCCACCGCTTGAAGGGCTTTTGCCGGGCATTGCCGCCTGCTCCGATCAAGCAACCGTCATCAAGAGTTCGGACAACCGATCGAGCGATGTGAGACTATCGACCGAGCGCACCAGTTCGATGATCTCTTCTGCTCGGTCGCCCGACATGCCGGCGAAAGTCACGTTCTCACGGAACTTGGCGGCGACCTCGTCATAGGTCATCGGGAAGGCTGGCGACCCTTTGCCGAAATCGGCGCGACCAGAAACTCGACGGCCGTCATTCAGATCTATGTCGATGATCGTCGTCATCAGGTGATAGCCTGCAGCTTCCGCAACGTCGTCGACGACGAAATCCACCTTCTCGATCATCGCCTTGACGTCGTCGCGCGCGACCACCTCGTCGGTGAACTCGGCAAGCCCGGCGCGCCCTTCGAGAAGCAGGATAGCCATGCAGAATTCCATGGAGAATTTTGCCTGGAGCTCATCCTTCGGCCGATGGTGGATCAGCGCGTTCGGCATGTTGGAATTGGTGCCGACGCGGACATGTTTGACATCCTCGGCGCGGATACCGTTTTCGCGGATCAATCTCAGCATCTCGGTCATACCGGGATGAGTGAGTGAGCCGGACGGGTGCGGCTTGATGGAGACGCCTGGATCAGAAAATGTCCATGGCATGCCCAGCTTGCCATGGATCGCATTGATGTCGTAGCCGCCGCCGGCAGCACTGAAGAAGCCGCGCGGCGCTTCCAGGATTTTCGGTGTCGCCGTCCATCCATAGGAAGCGAACTGGGCGGCAGCCACACCGCTTTCGGAAGCACGGCCTGCATGAAAGGGCTTGGTCATCGTCCCGAAATTTTCGCGCAGGCCGGCGGACTGGCTGCCTGCCACGGATAGGGCACGCAGCGTCGTCCCGGCGTCAAACCCGAGCAGTCTGGAGGCCGCGGCGGCGGCGGCATAGGTGCCGCAGGTGGCGGTCGCGTGAAACCCGGTTTGGTAGTGGCGCGGATTGATCGCCTCGGCGATCTTGCATTCCACTTCGACGCCAAGATGATAGGCGAACATGAAATTGCGACCGCTGGCCATGGTCATTTCGGAGACGGCGAATGCCGCAGGAAGCGCCGGCGCGGTGGGATGGGTCAAAAGGCCGTAGACACGGTCCTTGGCAACGGCGAGCTGGGTATCGTCATAGTCATCCGCATGGATACCGACGCCATTCGCAAAGGCGGCAAACCGGGGTGCGACGCGCCGCCCGCCGCCGATAACTGTGGCGGGCCCTTCGCCAAGGCTGAGGTCCGAAAGGTGGCGGCGTACCAGTTCGCCGCTCTTTGCCACCGAGCCCGATACGGCGAGGCCAAATCCGTCGAGGATCGACTTCTTGCCGATTTCGATGACGTCACTCGGCAGGTCGTCTGCGCGTGCATTGACGATAAAGTCCGCGACATAGCGGGTCAGCTCGACATCGACTTTGGCATTCTGGTTCATGGCTGCTCCTCCCAGGCAAACAGTATGCACATAACGCAATGTCATCTGTAAATTGTCAACAATTTTTTATTACGAAACATCTCTTGCCGACCAAATGGCCTCGTATCGGCCAGATATCAATTCGTGTCGGGTTCGCCCGCGATGCGGGTGCGCACGATGCCGTTGCTGATATGCGCACGGGCTGCGACGAAAGCCTTCAGCGGATCACGCTCCTTCAACGCCTCGTAAATAGCCCTGTGCTCGGCATTGGAAACATGAAGGACGTCGGGGCTGGACAAGGCGCGATAACGCTGGATGTGAAGTTCTCGAACAAAGCTCTGGTATATCTGTTCCAGCCGCTTGTTGCCGGCCATATGCGCGATCTGGCGATGGAATTCGAGGTTGATCGGGTAATAGTCATGAACGATACCCGTTTCGACAAAAGCATCCATCTTGCCCAGCAGGCCGGCAAGTACCTTGAGTTCGCCGTCAGTGATCCTCTCGGCGAGCAGCATGGCCATGCAACCGAAAACACCGGCACGTGCCTGTGACAGATCCTGCGCTTCGTCGTTGGTCAGTGCCCGAACGAAAAAGCCCCGATTGGGGATGATCTCGATAAGCCCCATTGCGGCTATCGCGCTGCAAGCTTCGCGGATCGGTCCACGGCTGACGCCAAGCTTTTGCGACAAGCCGTTCTCGTTGATGCGTTCGTTCGGCTTCAACTCGCCTTCGATAATCATCCGCTCGATTTCCGCCTGCACGACATTGCTCAGCGAACGTGTCCGCAGAAAATCGATTGCTGCCATGCTCTGGGTCGGTTCGGGTATTTTCGCCATGTTGTCGTCGCGCATCCTGCAGGCTTTCAGGCGGCCGAAGGGCCGCCCCTTGGCAGTTCATACCAGTTGTCGCGATCCGATTCTATCGCCAGCAATCCAATGGTCCCGATATCCTTCGGATGGCGTCATCCACGCGGAGCCTCCTGTGATCTACCCAGAACCGGCACTGTATTGGCGATATAGACGACGGCGAAAGATGCAACCAGAAGGATAATCCCCAAAACGCATATTGCGCCAAGATCCCCGCTTTCGTTCAAATCATAGATGATCACCGACACGAGCTTCGTATTGGCTGTCGTCAGCAAGATGGTGGCCGACAACTCGCGGATCGTGCCGACGAAGACGAAGCACCAGGCGGCGATGACACTGGTGCGCAACAGCGGCGCCGTTATATCCCACAGCGTGCGCAATCTCGATGCGCCCATGATCCGGCCTGCCTCCTCCAGTTCCGGATGGACGCCGGCAAAGGAGGAGGACATCTGCTGATAACCCGCCGGAAGTTCTATCGTCATGAAGGCGATGAACAGGATCCAGATCGTGCCATAGAGCTGGAAGGTCGGATTGGCGTAGCTCAAAAATAGGCCGACACCGAGCACAATTCCGGGAATGGCAACCGGCGCGGTGGCCAGGAGACCGAGATATCTGGCACCGGGTATCGAGCGGCGAGTAACAAGATAGGCCGTCACGAGTGCAACGAAGGTCACGGCGGTCGCGGTCAGGATGCCGAGCATGAAGGTGTTGCGCAGCGCAAGCTGGGTGGCGGAGAATTCGAACAGCACGAACTTCCAGTGCTTAAGCGTGATCGTGTCCCAGGCCAGTGCGTCGCCTGCGGCACCGGTGAAGGCAGTCTTCAGGATGGCTCCGTAGGGCAGGAAGACTGTCAGCGACAGGATGGCGAAGACGAACAGACAAGCCGCCCACTTCCACTTGCCGAGCTTGATGATGCGCGGCGAACCGCTCTTGCCGCCAAGCACCGTATATCCTTTTCGGCCAAGCAGCATTTTCTGGGCACGCAGCAGAATGACAGTAATGACAAGCAGAGGGATGGCGGACGCTGCTGCCAGGCCGAGTTGAGGCGGAAACTGGAAAAGGCTCCAGATTTTTGTGGTTATGACGTGAAATCCGGCGGGCAGCGCAAGAATGGCCGGTGAACCGAACATCGTCAGGGATTGCAGGATCGCGATCAGCGTGCCGGCGAGCATGGCAGGCAGGACAAGCGGAAAGGTGACCTTGCGCAGGGTCGTCAATGCCCTGCCGCCGAGTATTGCGGATGCATCCTCAAGATCGGATGGCACCTTGTCCAAGGCATTGGCGACGAGCGTGAAGACGTAGGGGAAGGTGAAACAGGTGATCGCGAAAACCAGTCCGGACATGGTGTAGATATTGACCAGAACCGCCGATGCATCGAGGCCGAAAAGCTTGCGATAGATCACGTTGATGATCCCGCTATTCGGTGCGGCAAGGATTTCATAGGCGATCGCACCGAGGAACGGCGGCGTGACGAAGGATGCCGTTACCAGCATGCGGATCATTTTGCGCCAGGGCAGGTCGGTGCGCGCGACGAGCCAGGCCATTGGTGTGGCCACCGCGCAGGACAGTATGCCGACCGCGAAGGCCATTCCAATCGCGAGCCCATAGGCACGCAATAATGTCCTGTCGCTCACGAGAGCCGCGAGGTTCTGGAAAGTCACCCCTCCCGTCGCGTCGCTCCTGAAAGCGTAGTAGATGATCCAGAACAGCGGCAGGATGACCAGCACGCTCAGTAGCAATGCCAACAGCGCGAAGGTGGGGATCGACAGGTCGACGCGATGGCGCCGACCCTCCGAAATGCTTAAAGCAAGGTCTGTCATCTCAAATCACGTCCCGAAATACTTTTCGTAGCTGGACTTGATCTCCTGGATCATCGGCTCAAGCTTGGCCGGATCGGAATGGAGAAGCTTGATCTTCGAAAGCGGTGTCCTGCCTGGTTTTTCCTTCACGTCGGGATGAAAGGATCGCAAGCCTCCGACATCGCTGTTGGCCTGCTGTGCTTCACGCGAGAAAAGAAACGCGTAAAAAAGCTTGGCGGCCTGCGGGTGAGGGGCGTTTTTCAACACTGCCGCATTTCCGACCACCAGAGGCGTGCCTTCGGCCGGATAAACGATCTTGATGGGCTGGCCCTGTTCCTGCAGCAGGAAGATGTTGTATTCGTTGCCGTCGATCTCAAGCGCACGTTCGCCCTGGGCAAGCTTCTTGGGCGGTTCGGTCGATGACTGGACCTGCATGATCTGCTGCTGCCCAAGTTTTTCGAAATAATCCCATCCGAGAAGATCCTGCAGCACATAAGTGGCCGTCATCACCGTGCCACTGTAGCCGGGATGCGCCTTGACCATCTTGCCCTTGTATTTCGGGTCGAGAAGATCCTTCCATGTCTTCGGCGCATCGGCCTCCGACATCAGGTCTGTCCGATAGGCGATCACCGAGAGATGGGCGCGATAGGCGGCAAAATAGCCATCCGGATCTCGCTCATCCTCCGGCCATTTGTCGGCCACCTCTTTCGGCAGCATCTGCGCCAGCCATCCCTGCCGCTTGAAATAGGAGAAATGAACCGCATCCGAAGTTTCGATCACATCGGCATTGTTGATGCCTGAGGATATTTCCTGCCCGATACGCTGAAACACACGCTCGGCTCCAGCGCGTTCCACCTGTACGTCGATGCCGGAATAGGTCTTCTTGAAGAGGTCGGCGAGTTTTTCCGCAACGGCAACGTCGGTCGCCGTATAGAAGACGACCTTTCCTTCTTTTTGAGCTGCCGAGATCAACTCCGGCGTGATCGCGTAGGGCTCAGGAGCCTGCGCTTTCACTTGAGATGCCATCGCCAGTCCCGCGATGACCAATGTTGCTGATAATGCACTTTTCCACATATGCGACTTCCTCCCGTTCACATGCTGGAAATTGCTTGAGCGGCCGTCATTCCGGCAGCCGTATCGACGAGCCTCCTATTGCGCCAGCGCGCGGCAGCTTTCCGGCGGGAAATGCAGCCAGACATCGCTACCCGTCGAGATTTCCACGTTGACCGGCGCCACGGCGCGAACCGTTTCTCCTCCCGGTATATGAACGAGGTAATCGCGGTGCGAGCCGAGATAGACTTGGCGCTCCACCCTGCCGACCACGGAGTTCGTCTCTGAAAGCCGGTCGGGCGACAAGGCAATATCATGGTGACGCACGGAAATGGCGCCACCGCCACCATTGGCAGGCAGGGATCCGCTAGCTGATCTCAACGTGAAGTCCCCTGGGCACAGCAGTGTATCCTGGGCAACCTTCCTGCCGGTGAAGATGTTGGTGCCACCGATGAAGCGTGCCACGAACTCGGTTTCCGGGCGAGCGTAAATGTCTTCCGGCGATCCGGCCTGTTCGATGCGGCCATTGTTCATGACGACAATGACGTCGGCGGTCGTCATGGCTTCCGATTGATCATGAGTGACATAGACAGTCGTATAGCGGAATTCGTCATGCAGTCGCCTAATCTCGAAGCGCATTTCCTCACGCAGATTTGCGTCAAGATTGGAAAGCGGTTCGTCTAGCAGCAGAATTTCCGGCTTGACCACAAGCGCGCGTGCCAGCGAGACGCGCTGCTGCTGCCCGCCCGAAAGCTCTCCTGGATAGCGGCTCTCCAGCGCCTCCAACTTGGTGACGGCAAGTATACCGCGAACGCGTTTGGCAATTTCCTCGGCGGAAATTTTGCGCAACCGCAGGCCATAGGCTACATTCTCGAAGACTGTCATGTGTGGCCAGAGCGCATAGCTTTGGAAAATCATGGACATGTTGCGCCCCTCCGGCGGGACGGTCGAGTTTTCCGAGGAAACGACCTTTCCGCCCACACGCACCGCACCGCCGCTTATGCCGGTAAAGCCGGCAACGATCCGCAACGTCGTAGTCTTGCCGCATCCCGAGGGTCCCAGCAGACAGACGAGTTTGCCCTTGTCCACGGACAGGTTCAGGTCTTTGATGACAGTAAGGGCGCCGTAACGTTTGACGATGCCGGACAGCTCGAGAAATGACATTCAACCTCCCATTGATTGCCCTCAAGTGGGGAAACACTGGCCCCTAAATTGCAAATTGTCAACAAAAGAACGTTCACAGAAAGTCGAGTCTCTCATTCATGTGAACTGACGATCTAATCATCTACGATCGATCAAACGCGGCGGCCGATACGCAGGGCTTTCTCTCCGGCTGGCTGCGACCGGATTTGGCATTGTCTAAAATTATCGAGAGAGGCCGGGGTTACTATCGGACGACTATGGGCCGACTGCCTAGAACCGGAGGCCCGCCAACAGATTGAAGAAATCAATATGGGCCGTCGATAATTCCTTATTGGACAGTCTCAGTTTCTGCGCCAAATATCTTCCCCGGAGGGGAATGCATGCCGGCCGGGAGGAGTGCCAGCGTCGGCTTGGATTACACCTATCAGATTACCAGATACCGTACTTTCATCCGAAAATGCCCGTCGGATTGGAACGGGCATTTTCGATGCTGCTTTTTGAACGAATGTCGGGATCATATGGGAGGATGCCTGATGCCAACGCTGTCTTTGACGAGCAGATGCCGGCGTGTATTTCTCTGGGTGGGGCTCACGGCGATCATCTCGCTTGTGATGCAGGCGCTGCCTGTGGCGGCAGATCAATTTGTTGCAACGACCAAAAAAACCGTTGTTGAAACCGACAAGGGCAAGCTCCTTGGCTCGGTGGACGACGGCGTCTACAGCTATCTTGGTGTACCTTATGCCCGCGCCGATCGCTTCATGCCGGCGGAAGAAGTCAAGCCGTGGCAGGGCATTCGCCCGGCGGTGACTTATGGCGAAAATTGCTTTATTCCACAGATGACGGGTGTGGCCGGCGACGAATTGTTCAATCCGCATCGTTACATGCCGATGAGCGAGAACTGCCAGTTCCTTAACGTCTGGACGCCGGGCATCAAGGACCGGAAGAAGCGGCCGGTCATGGTCTGGATCCATGGTGGAGGTTATACTAACGGCTCGGGTATCGAGCTGACTTCCTATGACGGCCACAATCTCAGCAAGACCGGCGATGTGGTCGTAGTAACCCTCAACCATCGTCTGAACGTGCTCGGCTTCCTCGACCTGTCGGCCTATGGCGACAAGTACAAGAATTCCGGCAATGCCAGCATCACGGACCTCGTCGCGGCCCTGAAATGGGTCAACCAGAATATCGAGGTATTCGGTGGCGACCCCAACAATGTGACGATCTTCGGCCAGTCGGGCGGCGGCTACAAGGTCCGGGCGCTGATGGGGACCCCCGCTGCGAGGGGACTATTTGAAAAAGCGATCGTCCAGAGCGGCTCGCGCCTCGATTCGACTACAGACAAGGCATCCTCTGCCAAGGTCGCCGAGTTGACACTCGCCAATCTCGGCCTGAAGCCGGAAGAGGTCGATAAGCTCGCGAGCGTCGATTACTACGCGCTGCTCGCTGCATCCGACAAGGCGCTGAAGGACGCGCCCTCACAAGGGGCCAGGGATGCTCGCTACGCACCAGTCGCTGATGGCACCTATATCCCGGAAAACCCGGTCGGTTCACGGTGGGTTGACCAGGCCAAGGACATTCCGCTGATGGTCGGTGATACGCTGAACGAGTTCGAGACCGTGATCACCCGCAAAGTGGGAGATCTCGTTGCCGACAACAAGAACGGCTGGAACAACGCCAAAGCTTCGGCAAAGCTGAAGGAGCGTTTTGGTGACAAGGGCGAGGCAGTCGGCAAGGCCTTCCTCGCCGCTTATCCGGAGAAGACGTTGGCGGATGCTTATTTCGTCGACACCCGCTACCGGGTCGGCGCGATCAGGGATCTGGATCTCAAGGCCAAGCAAGATGGCGCACCAGTTTACTCCTACATGTTTGCCTATGAATCGCCGGTACTCGACGGCATCGCCATGTCCTGGCATTGCTCCGAGCTGCCTTATGTCTTCGCCAATGCCGGCCTTGTCAAAACCGCGACCGGTGGCGGCAAGGAGGCACTCGCGCTCTCGCGGAAGATGAGCCAGGCCTGGGTCAACTTTGCCCGCACGGGTAAGCCAAGTGCCAAGGGCCTGCCCGAATGGCCGGCCTATACGACTGACAAGCCTGCAACCATGGTCTTCGACACCAAACCACGCGTGGCGATAGACCTTGACCGTAAGGTCATGCAGGCGACGGGCGCTCTTTAGGACGGCCCCATCATTCCGATCACTGGGCGTGTCGAGCAGATGCGCTCGGCTTCGATGGCCCTATGGTCTTTCCGCAATATCTCAAAAGCAGGGAAGAGATCCTTATGCTGAATTCAAACGACGGCGCCGTTCTGCGCCTTATCGCCACGGCGGCTTTGGCAGGTGCGCTGGCGATGATCAGCTGCAGCGCCATGGCGGCTAACATGATGATCGGTGTTGTCTCCGTAGAGGGAGGGAAAGTCAGCGGTGTCGATACCGATGTCGCTGGCGTCGAGGTGTTCAAAGGGATTCCATTCGCCGGCCCGACGGGTGGTGAAAACCGTTTCAAGCCGCCACAGCCGGTCGTCAAATGGGAGGGTGTGAAGAAAGCAGATAGCTGGGGCGACCAGGTTCTGCAGGATATTCACGGCAATCCGACCGGACAGTTCTGGGGCGACGAATTCTATTTCGACCCGGCTTTCCTGCCGAAGGCGAGTGAAAATGGCCTCAACCTGAATGTTTGGACCCCGGCGCACCGCAAGAGTGAGAAACTGCCGGTCTATGTCTGGATCCATGGCGGCGGCAACCATCACGGTTACGGCTCCGAAATGGAGTTTTACGCGTCGAAACTGGCGGCCAAGGGCATTGTCGTGGTGGCCATCCAGTATCGCACCGGCGTGCCGGGCTTCCTGGCGCTGCCTGAACTTTCAGCCGAAAGCCCGAACAAGGTCTCCGGCAATTATGCCATGCTGGACCAGATCGCGGCGCTGAAATGGGTGCGTGAGAATATTGCAGGCTTCGGCGGCGATCCTAAGAATGTCACGATCGGTGGCCAGTCGGCGGGTGCGCGCAACTCGACCATGCTTCTGCGTTCGCCGCTCGCCAAGGGACTGTTCCACCGGGCGGTCATTGAAAGCGGCTTTACCGGCCTTCTGCCATCGCCGATGACACCGCTTGCCGATCGTGAGAAGCAGAATGCCAAGGCGATCGAACAGATATTCGGCAAGCCGATGAGCCTTGCTGACTTGCGCGCCATTCCGACCGACGATTTCATCTCCAAGACGGCGGCCGATGGCAAGACGCAGCTTTACGAGGCGCTGCACAAGGCGGCCAATATTCCAGCCCAGCATGCCATCGATGGCTATGTCTTCACCGACAAGTCGATCGATCTTTTGCGTGCACATGCGCTGGACGGGATCGATATCATGATGGGCGGCACGTCGGACGAATATACATCGCTGATGGGCGGCCCGGACAAGGCGATGACCGATGCGGAATTTACCGAGGCGATGGGCAAGCTCGGATATGACGAGGCCTGGAAACAGGTCTATCGGCCGTCCAGTCCCCTCGAAGCCTATCGCATGAGCCTGCGGGCCAAGTCGGATTACAATCTGCAAGCCTATCTGCTGTCGGCCGAGGCCGCCAAGAAGCGCAACAAGGACTTCAATATCTACGCCTATTATTTCAACAACGCGCCTCCCGGCCGCAATTCGGAATTTTACGGCTCCTTCCACTCGTCCGACCTCTGGTATTTCTTCAATTCGCTGCGCAACAAGGAAGGCCAGCGTTTCTGGACGGGAGCCGATTTCCGGATGGCGGAGGCCATGTCCTCCTATCTCGCGAATTTCGTGAAGACGGGCAATCCGAACGGCAAGGGCCTGACGAAATGGCCGCAGGCTTCCGCGGCCAATGACGGCTCCTTCATGCGCTTCCACGACGGTTATGCCACGGTAGTCACCGGCACGCCCTATCCGGAGCGTGACAAGCTGAACCGCGATACGATCCTGCGGGTCAACAAGCTGAAGGATCCGGTTGCCGGCAAATAAACTCCAAAAAAAGATGCCGGCAGGTCACCCTGCCGGCAATTGCTCCGGGACCCAGCGTCGGGAGTGACTGAACGCGGCCCGGAGAGGGATTTCGGGAAGATCAAGCCCGGATGGTACGCAGCTCCGTCGTGTAGGGTTCGAGATCCGCCGCCTTCAGGTTAATGCCGAGACCGGGCCGATCGGGGACGGCCACCATTCCATCCTGATCCAGCTGCGGCCGACCGGCGAGATCGAGCAGCGGGTTCGGGCCGACGTCGAATTCGATATAGGGGTAGGGATCCCTGCCGCCCGCACGGTGGGGCGGCAGGGTGGCGATCAGATGCAGTGCCGCGTGAAAATTCACCGTGCTTCCCCAGACATGCGGGATAACAGGTCGAAGATACATGGCGGCCAGCGTCGCGACCTGCGACACGCCGGTCAGGCCGCCGCAGATGGCGATATCCGGCTGCAAAACGTCCATCGAGCCATCGGCCAGGAAAGGCAGGAAACCGGCGGGGTTGAATATCGCCTCGCCGCCGGCGATCGCCGTTTTGATATGGGATGAGGCCAGACGGTACCCGGCAAGATCGGTCGGCCGAACCGGTTCCTCGACCCAAAGAAGCCGCGCTTCTTCCATGTTCGCAACGGTAGCAATCGAACGGCGCGGTGTGCAGGACTGGTTGAAATCGATCATCAGGTCGGCATCCGCGCCGATCTGCCGGCGCGCATTCATTACGGCTGTAACATCGTCGACAGGATCGTATCCGCTTCTCAGCTTGAACGCCTTGAAACCCTGCTCGAGATAACCGTCGAGTTCGCGGCCGAAATCCCGGTAAGGATGGCCGCCCGGCTTGAAGAAGGGGCCGCTCGCATAGGCGAGGACCTTGTCGCGCCGCGCGCCGCCAAGCAGTTTCCAGAGCGGCATGTCCCAGGCGCTGGCGGTGAGGTCGTGCAGTGCCATGTCGACTGCCGCGATTGCCGGCATTACGGCGTCCCCCTCGTTCGCCTCCCGCATCTTCTGCCAGAGAGCACTGATCTCGGTCGGGTCCTTGCCGATCAGATGCCGTGACAGCTGATGTTCGATCGTTGCTGCAGCCGTTGCTGGTCCGACCCAGGCCTCACCCCAGCCGGACAGGCCGCCGGCAACAATCTCCACCAGCAGGGTCTGGCGGCTGGCAAAGAAGACGAGCGCATTGCCGATCGGTTCATCCAGCGGCGCGGAAAGGAGGTAAAGGCGGATTTCGGTAATCTTCATAATGGCATTCCGTTCAGGCGTGTTTCTGCGACTTCGGCCGGATCATGTCCCGCATGATGTGGCCAAGGATGAAGATCGCGATGGCGGTGATGGCCATGGCGACGGCGAGGAAGATCAGCGCGCCCTGGAAGCCGCCGGTTGTATCGCGCACCCAGCCGATGATCGTCGGGCCGAAGAAACCGCCGGTGCTGCCGACGGAATTGATCAGCGCGATGCCGGCCGCCGCTGCCGTGCCGGTCAGAAGCGTCGAGGGGAAGATCCAGATTGTTGGCGAAGCGCCGCCAATGCCCGCGGCGCCGATCGTCAGGCCGATCACGCCAAGGATCGGACTTGAGGAGAAGGCGGCGATCAGGAAGCCGCAAGCGCTGACGAGGAAAGGGCCCGCCGTATGCCAGACACGCTCGCCTGTCTTGTCGGAGTGGCGGCCGACGGTGATCATCGCGACGGCCATGAAGGCGAAGGGGATGGCGGCGACAAGGCTAGTCTGCATGGTCGAAAGACCGAACTGCTTGATGAACTGCGGCATCCAGATCGCAATCCCCGTCGTTCCGATGACGAGGCCGACGGCGATCAGGCACATCAGCAGGACACGGGGGTCGACCAGGGCGCGGCCGACGGAGAAATGCTCGACCTTCTCACGTTCGGAGCGTTCCGCGGAAAGCCGCTCCGTCAGCCAGCGGCGCTCGCTTTCGTCGAGAAAGGTTGCGGATGCTGGGCTGTCCTTCAGAAAGAAGAAAACGACAAACCCCATAATGACGGCCGGCATGCCCTCAATCATGAACATCCATTGCCAGCCATGCAGGCCCCAGACGCCTTCAAAGCCCTGCAGGATCAGGCCTGACAGCGGAGCGCCGATGACCGACGCCAGGGGAACGGCGACGTTGAAGGTGGAAAACATCCTGCCGCGATAGGCTTTGGGGAACCAGAGCGTCATGTAGAAGATCATGCCCGGAAAGAAACCGGCCTCGGCCGCACCGAGCAGGATGCGGACGATGTAGAAGCTCGACGGGCTCCAGACGAAGGCGGTGAGGGCGGAAAGAATCCCCCAGGTGACGAGGATGCGGGCGATCCACAGCCGCGCACCGACGCGCGCCAGCATCAGGTTGCTCGGCAGCTCGCAAAGCACATAACCGAGGAAGAAAATCCCGGCACCGAAACCGAAGGCGGACGCGGAAAAGCCGAGATCGGCATTCATGGTCAGCGCCGCAAAGCCGATATTCACGCGGTCGAGAAAGGCCGCCAGGTAACACAGCATTAGGATCGGCAGGATGCGTATCGCTGCCTTGCGGATGATATCCGGTCTCTCGTTCATCAAATTCCTCCCAGGATCCTCTTTTGGTCGGCCTCTTGCGGCCGGAAGTTCAGCGGCTTCTCAGATTGCTTGCGAGACCGGACATCGTGTCTTCGCGGATCAGGCCCAGAGCGCCGGCGACATGCCACCAGCCGTGATCGGCCTGACGGACGATCATGCATTCGGTGCTGACGCCCATGTGATTGCCTTCGAACGAGTGACCGACGGCGATATGCGCGACCTCGTCCGGCAGGCCGACGGTGAGACAGACATGCATGCCGAACACGGAATGGCGGAAGGTCGGAGCGCCGGCCTGTGCGGGGGAGGCTGCCCAGCGCGCACGGTTTTGCTCGTCGAACTCGTAAGGCTTGCCGACATCGTGGCAGGCGGCGCCGGCAATCAGGATGTCCCAGTCGATCGAGACCTGCGGATAGATTTCCTCGAACTCGCGGGCGATGGCGCGTGCATACCGCAGCACGCCACGTACATGATCGGCCTGGGTTCCGGCCTTAAGGACCGGAGACCCCGGATTACCATCCGGGGGAATGTGGGTGATTCGGGCAAAGCCGGAGCAGCAGAGCGCATAACTCCAGGCCTCGATGACCTTGGTGCGAAGGTCCTCGTTCTGAATGAGTGCGATTTCCGGGAAATCCTCGCTCACCCAGGCCCTGGTCTCGTCGCTGATCGGCCGCCGCAACGTCGCGTAGTGATATGTCATGCTCTTACCATGTCCTCTGGAAGCGAAGCCGAGTCCCTTGCGGGATCGAATTCCGGTTCGATCGGTCTGCGGGTCATTGTCAGTGTGGCGATGGCGCCGACCACGAGCAGGGCTGCGGCGACACCGAATGCCCCGGAATATCCGCCGGTGGCGGCCACGACGTAACCGGTGATGATCGGTGCGATCAGGCCGAACAGGTTTCCGCCAAGTGCCGTGATGGCGATGACACGCGAAACGTCGGCCGGATTGCGCAACAGATCGCTCGCCAGCGTGAAGTTGAGGCCGGCGCCGGTTGTCGAGCCGGTCAACACCAGCGTCAGCACGAGAAGCAGTTCCCAGAGATCGCCGACATTGGGCGCAAGCAGGATGAGCAGAGACAGTACCGCCATGGCGGCGATGAAATTGCGTCTGCGGCCGGCGCGCACGCTTTCCGACGAGAGGATCTTGTCGCTTGCCCAGGCGATCGTCACTCCGAGCACGATGGTGATCAGATAGGGAACTGCGGTCAGATAACCCGTGTTCATCGTCGACAGTTCACGGGTCGACTGAAGGAAGCTCGGCAGCCAGGTCAGGAACAGATAGGCCGTATAGACAAGGCAGGCCTGGGTGACGACGAGACCCCAGATGCTTTTCTGCGACAGGAGATATTTCAGCGTCGAAGGCCGGGCAGTGGCGACCGGAACGACCTGCTTTTCATCGCCATTGCGTTCGCGGATGATCTTCTGGCGCTCCGTGTAGGAAAGCCAAGTCGCCTTTTCGGGCGATGCGAACCAGTAGAGCCAGGCAAGGAGCCAGATATAACCGACAATGCCGAGGACAACGAAAGCCGTCCGCCAGCCGGCATACTCGACGAGACCGGCTGTTGCGATGGCACCGATCGCGGGGCCGGCCGAAGAGCCGCCGTTGAACAGCGTCGTCACCAGCCCGCGTTCCTTCTGCGGGAACCAGTCACGGATGATGCGGCCGCAGGCCGGGAAGGTCGATGCCTCGCTCGCACCCATCACCAGACGGGCACAGAAGATCGATGCGAAACCGCCCGTTGCCGCGGTCAATGCGGTGGCGGCCGACCAGATCGCAATACCGCCGCCAACCATGCGCTTGGGGCCGACGCGTTCGACCAGCAGGCCAAGCGGGATCAGGCAGACCACATAGGTCCAGAGAAAGCCGGAAAACAGATACCCCATCTGCACCGGTGTGAACCCGAATTCCGCCGCTATGGGTTTCGAAGCGATCGAAAGCGCGATGCGGTCAACGTAATTGATAACCACCGCCGAAAAGATCAGCAGTGCGATCCATATGCGTCGTCTGTTCATTCGAGACCTCCCCTCCTCTTGAAACCACGAACTGGCACGCATAATCATTCCATAAGTTCATTTCGTCCAATTGGTTTGAATTCGCCCATAAGATAGGATTTTTCAATGAGTCGTCCGTCGGTGCCGCAGCTGGAAGCTTTCTTCTGGACAGCCGAGCTTGGAAGCGTGCAACGGGCGGCGGAAATGCTGAACGTCACACAGCCGACGCTGTCACTGCGATTGAAGCAGATCGAGGCGACCGTGCGATCGCCGCTTCTTGAGCGGCACGGTCGCGGAGTGCGGGTGACGCGATATGGCCAGGCCTATCTGGCGCGGGCGAAGGTCGTGCTCGATGCCTATAATGCGCTCGTCACGCAATCCGACGTTCCCGATATCGGCGGCCTGATGCGGATAGGGGTGGCGGAGGGATTTGCCGTCGCCTGCATGGCAGCCATGGTTGAGGACCTGCAGCAGGATTTTCCGCTCCTTCGCCCCGAATGGGTAATCGCGACCAGCGCAGGCCTTGAACAGTCACTCGCCGAAGGTCAACTCGATCTTGCGATCCTGGTCGATCCCTTGAGCCTGAAAGGCGTGCGTCTTTCGGCCCTCGGCCCGCAGCCTAACGGATGGGCGGCTCCTGCAGCTCTCGGAAAGATCGAAGCGACTCCGCGAAATCTTGCCAAGTACACCATCGTCACGACTCCGCCGCAGACGGCGATGTATCGGGCGACCTTCGCCTGGTTTGCCGAGGACAAGATTTCGCCGGACAAGGTCTGCGTCTGCTCAAGCCTGAATGCTGCCCTGCAGTTGGTCGCAGCCGGTCTCGGCGTTGGCATTTTTCCGGCAAAGGCGATCGATGCCTATCCGCAGCGATCCGCTCTCCAGCGGCTCATGCCCGAACCGGAATTACGGACGGGACATGTCTACCTCGCCGACCGGGCAACTGCCGACCAGGCAAGGAGCTCGGCGCTGCTGCGGACGATCGAACGAACCTGCGAAAGATTGCAATACTTTTGACGCGCAATCTGGACGAGCATGGCGGTGAGATTACATAAGACCTCTCGTGGAAGCTTAGCGTGGCTTGCCGGGTAAGGGTATCGGTTCGATCTTCATCAAGAGCTATTCTCCGATGACACAATTCGTTTCTCTATGCAGATATAGCAGCGGTTATCTGAGCTCCAACGGGAACAGCAAGCAAGGTGCTCCGAGTGGCGTCGCCAGAAGGCCGGGGGAATTGATCCGGAATATTCAGAGTCCCGCCTACCAATCGGCAATGGTCATGATCAATCCACCCGCGGCGGCGGACGGATATATACGTTGAAGCGGCCGGCGGATGCCGGCCATTTGGATCAGACGGCGTGCCATCAGGCTGAAGAAGCTCAAAGGCCGATAGCCCAGGGCCGCGATTGCCGATAAAGTGATGCCATCAGCATCAGCCCAGCCTGCCTCAAATCGCCGCCGAGCGCCGACGGCACATCACCTCGAAGAGGCGGGATCGCCAGCCACCGCCTTAGCGCGGGAATGATGGTCAGGCCAAGCAACAATGCCGATATCCCAACGCACGCCTCATATCGTTCCAATGGGACGCCTTACTGCACCGCTTGGGAAGGACATGGTGTTGGCCGCCATTTACCCCGACCCCTTCAGTCCTGCCAGCCGGCCCGGTTCAGGAAGAAACTTTCGTTCGGGGTTGGCGTAAACTCCAATTTCTTGGCCGCACCATAGATCGCGGCCATCTGGTAGAGCGGCACTGTGGGAATGTCGGTGGCGATGAATTGGCCAATCTTCTCATAATCCGCCAATCGCTTGGCCTCATCGGAGGAGGAGCCGGCCTCATCCAGCAAAGCGTCGATTTCCGACGTGGAAGTAATCGTCCAGGTACTGCCGGAATGAAAGAGCGAGTTCAGCGCGCCGTCGGCATCCTGGCAGCTGCAGGAGGAAGTGCTGATCGCGAGCGTAGGGCCATCCGCCGGGCCTTTCTGTATCAGCTGGAGAAAGGTCGGCGTATCGACCTTGGCGATTTCCACCGCGAAACCGACATCCTGCAATTCCTGCTGGATGGCTTCGGCGACGCGCTGGTCGAAAAAGGCACCGATGGTGAACTGGAATTTCGGCGGCGCGCCGATCTTGGAGACCAGGGCCTTGGCTTTTTGCGGATCGAAGGGAAGGCCCGGAATCTTGTCGCTCCAGCCGAAATGTGCCGGCGTCACCATTTGCGCGATCGGCTTGTCCAGCCCACCCAGAATGCCTTGGGTAATGCCGTCCTTGTCGATGGCGTAGGCGAGCGCCTGGCGCAGTTCCAGCTTGTCGAAGGGCGGCTTGTTCGGGTTGATGCGGACATAGGCGAGGCGTTCGGTCAGAACCGGGATCGCCTTGGCATTCTGCGAACCCTGCAATTGGCTCGCCTGGTCGGATGTGAGCGCGCGGGCAAAATCGACGGTGCCGGACTGGATGTCAGCAAGCCGGGTCGAGCCATCCGGAACGGCGCGAAACACGGCGACCGGGAATTTCGACTTCTGGCCCCAATAGTCGTCGTTGCGGGCGAGCGTCACGGCAACGCCCTTTTCCCATTTGACGAACTTGTAGGGCCCCGATCCCACCGGTGAGAGATTGAATGCGGCATTGCCGACGGCATCGACCACATGTTTCGGCACGATCGACAAATTGGTAAGTGCCGCAAGCAGCGCCGGATAGGGCCGCTTCAGGGTCAACGTCACCTCGTGTGGGCCACTCGCCTCCGCCTTGTCGATCCTGTTGAACTGACTGAGTTGCGGGCTTGCAAATTTTGGATCGATGATGCGGTTAACGCTGAAGACGACGTCTTCGGCGGTCAGCGGCGAGCCGTCATGGAAGCGGATGTCATGGCGCAGGGTGAACACGACCTTGGTGTCGGAGGCGTTTTTCCATGCGGTCGCCACCTGCGGCACGATCTTGCCGGCATTGTCGCGGGTGACGATGTTGTCGAAGATATTTCGGTAGACGAAATAGCTGTCCGGGTTCCACTGCAATTGCGGATCAAGCGTGGAAGGCTCATTGACAAGGTCGATGACGATCTGCGGTTTTTCGGCGGCCTGAGAGGGCGCTGCGAGCCAAAGAAGGCCGAGGCTGAACCCGGCAAGGGCTGCGATGAGAGTAGTCGATTTCATATTCCACTCCTTCAACATGCTTGGTTGGCAAACTGGCTTGGGCAGGATCAGATATCGGCGGTGTGGCGCAGATGGCAGGCCGCCTGGTGCATCGCACGGGCCGGCCGAAGCAACGGGGACACCTCCCTGCAGATCGGCTCGGCGATCGGACAGCGTGTCGAAAAGCGACAGCCGGAGGGCGGATTGGCCGGGCTCGGCAGGTCGCCCTGCAGGATTATGCGCTGCCGCTGGCGCTGGGCGACCGGATCCGGCAGCGGCACAGCGCTGAGCAGAGCTTCGGTATAGGGATGGGTTGGACGGGCGAATACGTCGGCCGTCGGACCAGTCTCGGCAATGCGGCCAAGATACATCACCGCCACCCGGTCGGCGAAATGCCTTACGACCGAAAGGTCGTGCGAGATGAACAGGTATGAGAGGCCGAAACGCTGCTGCAGCTCGAGAAGCAGGTTGAGAATCTGCGAGCGGATCGACACATCGAGCGCCGAAACCGGTTCGTCGAGGACCAGCAATTTCGGCTGCAGTGCGATCGCCCTTGCGATGACGATCCGCTGTCGCTGGCCACCGGAGAAGGCATTCGGCTTGCGATCGGCATGTGCCGGGTTGAGACCGACGAGAGACAGAAGCTCGGCCACCCGCGCCCGTCGTTCGGCAACAGTACCAACGCGGTGAATCGACAAGGGCTCTGCGATGCTGTCGCCGATGTTCATGCGCGGGTTGAGCGCAGACACCGGATCCTGAAAAACGATTTGGATGTCCCGCGTACGGTTCTTGGCGTCACTCCCGTCTGTTCGAAGATCCTTGCCATCGAAGCGGATCAGACCCTCCGTCGGCGTCTGCATGCCGACCAGCGTCCCGCCGAGCGTCGACTTGCCGGAACCGGATTCGCCGACCAGGGCCAGGCTTTCGCCCGGTGCGATATCGAGATCGACGCCGTCAACCGCTTTGAGCAGACCCGTAGCCCGCCCGAGGAAGCCCCGGAGGATGGGGAAATGCACCGCCAGGTCGCGGATGGAGACGAGCGGCTCAGTCATGCGATGCCTCCAACGAGGCTCTGATGCCAGCAGGCGGCGTGGCGGCCGGGCCCCGCTGTCGAGAGCACCGGTATACGGCCGCATTCTTCGTCTGCCAGAGGACAGCGCGTCGAAAAACGGCAGCCGTCCGGCCAGGCACCGATATCGGGAACCATACCCTTGATCGTTGGCAGAAAGGATTTGGCGTCGCTACCGTCGAGACGCGGAATCGTGGAGAGAAGCAGGCGTGTATAAGGATGCTTCTGCTCGCGGAAAAGGGCTTCGGCCGTACCATCCTCGACGACACGCCCGGCATACATAACCGCAACCCGGTCGGCGATGTCGGCAACGACACCCATGTCGTGGGTAATGAGCAATATGGCAGTGCCGGTCTCGGAGCGCAGGCGCTTCATCAGGTCAAGGATCTGCGCCTGGATGGTGACGTCGAGCGCTGTCGTCGGTTCATCGGCGATCAGCAGGCGAGGGCGGGTGATCAGCGCCATGGCGATCATCACCCGCTGGCACATGCCACCGGACAGCTCGAATGGATATTGTTTGGCACGCAAGGCGGCTTCGGGGATACCGACTTCGTCCAGCATGGCGATTGCCCGCCGCCTGGCCTCGCCGTGGCTGACGCCGCCATGAACCAACAGAGCTTCAGCAATCTGCCGTCCGACCGGCATCAGCGGGTTCAGCGACGCGACCGGCTCCTGGAAGATCATCGACATGTCGTTGCCGCGCAGCCGCTTTAAGGCGGCATCGTCAAGACCGTTGATCTTCCGGCCTTCCAGGAGCACCGAACCGCCGGAGATCGATGCCACCGGCGGCAGCAGCCCCATCAGGGAAAAGGCCGTCATCGACTTGCCGCAACCGGATTCACCGACCAGACAGACGATCTCGCCAGCAGAGACGGAAAAGCTGACCCCATCCACAACGGGCTTGCCGCCGATTGCAACGCGCAATTCATCAACCACCAGTACGGGTTCGCTCATGGGGTGGCCTCCCCCACGGCAGCCCATGGATTGCGCGGATGCACCATGCCGATATTAAGGCCGTCGCGGCATAGCACCAGCGATGGGATGGCGAAGTTGACGGGATAAAGCGTATCCTCGATCATCTGCACGTCGTATTCGGCCGAGACAAGGGCTGCCACATCGCTTGCGGCCGCACTATTGACCCGCACCGCGGCACCGCTGACATCGATGCGTGGCGACGACAGCGCTTTTTCCGGCGAAAGGCCGTAGGCGAGCACATACGCGAGGATCTGAGCGACGGCGGAAACGATCTGGCGTCCGCCGGCGGCACCCAGTGCCAGTTCCGGCTTGCCGTTCCGGATGGCGATCACCGGGCTCATGTTGGCCAGCGGTTGGCGCCCCGCCGCGAGCGAGTTTGGCCGGCCGGGGCGAGGATCGAACCACATCATGCCGTTATTGAGCAGGAAGCCCAGTTCAGGAACCACGACTTTCGAGCCGAAACGTGATAGCAGCGTGTTGGTGAGTGAAACCATCGTGCCATCGCGGTCGACGACGCTGATATGGCTGGTGCAACTCTGCCCGGCAGCATGGCCGAGACGGCGATATCGATCATCATTGGCATGCTGGAGGGCGCGGGCAAAGGCGAGGGCGGTTTCGCCCGAAAGCGGATCGGCTGAAGTGAGCGTCGTTTCGAGTTCGAAGAGCGCCTTCAATAGCGTCGGGCCGCCGGAAAGGCCGGGTACGGCATGGATGGTGCTGCCCTGATACACCTGCGCCTGCGATGTCATCCAGCGGGGGCAATAAGCCGAAAGATCGGTTGCCGACAGTGCCGAACCTCCAGATGCGAGGTCGGCAACCATCGTCGAGGCGATCTCGCCCTCATAAAAATCACGCGCTCCGGCACGTGCCAGCCGCTCGAGCGTCGCAGCCTTGGCTGCCATGGGCAGGAATAGCGACTTGCCGCCTTCCGGTACTCGTGGCGCGCGGCCGTCTTTCAGGAAAAGTGCGGCCGAAGAGGGGAAGCGAGCAAGGTTATGCCCGTCAATGGCAAGCGCCAGTGCCGCATACCAATCCACCTGAAGTCCTCGTTTCGCCTGCTCGATCGCCGGCGCCAGTGCCTCCTCCCAGGAAATCGTGCCGAACTTTTCCAGCGCTTCCGCAAGTCCCGCGATGGTTCCGGGAACGCAGATCGAGCCATAGCCGATCAGGTTGCGGTCTCCCTCAACGGCCGGCCAGCTGAACCAGTCCTCGTCGTTACCGCCGATGACCCCGTAGTCCGCAGGATCAAGGCCTGCAGGCGACACGACGTTGAAATCAAGCACATCCACAGTGCCACTCGCACCATCTGCGCGCAGCAAGAAGCCGCCGCCGCCAATGCCCGAGAGCCACGGTTCGACCACGCTCAGGACCAGAGCCGTGACGACTGCGGCATCTACCGCATTGCCACCGGCCGAAAGCACCCGTGCGCCCGCCTTGGCCGCCTGCCAGTGCTGACAGGCCACCATGCCATTCTTGCTGACCGTCTGGGTCTTGCCGACCTGCCAACTTTCGCTCGTCGCGCCGCTCATCTTCATAAGGCTGCTCCGAAACGCCGTGTGCCGATCGGCGAGGGAATCTCGGCCGGCACGGCGAAGCGGCCTCTATTCGGTGATGCCGCGTGATGGCGGGAGATTTCCTCGGCGGTTGCGATCCACGTGCCGTTTTCGGCCGTAACCGCGTCGAGAAGCTTTTCCAACATCGCGATGCGCTGGGCGCGGCCGGAAATCCAGTCGTGCACCGTCAGTGTGAACAGGCCGCCGAAGCGGTGCTGTGCACGCCATTCGTTCAGCCAGTCGTCCAGCACCTGTGCACCGGAAACGGGCGCCTGGCGGTCGTTGCCGCTGCCCTCGAACTTGAAAAAGATGGCGTCATCTAGAGCCCACTGTACGGGGATCTCGACAACGTCGTCGATCTCGTACGGATGGTCGAAGCCCATCAGCGAGCTGTCATAGGCGAGGCCGAGGCGTTTGATTTCGCGCAGCATATGCGGTGTCATCTCCCATGCCGGCGAACGGAAGCCGACGGGTTTCTTGCCCGTCTGCCGGACGAACAGCTCGAGGCTCGCTTCAAGTGCCGCAGTGAACTCGCCGTCGTCGATGTCGCGTACCAGCTCGTGGAAATAACCGTGCAAGCCGATCTCGTGACCGGCGTCGAGCAGGGCCGGCAACAGGGCAGGGTCGGATTCGGCGACCACGGCCGGCACGTAGAAGCTTGCCTTCACGCTGTAGCGGCCAAACAGGTCGAGAAGACGAGCCATGCCGGAGCGCATGCCGAAACGCCGCAGTTCCAGCCGGGCGAGGCGGGCGGGAAGGTAATCGCGGTGCTCCCACAGAAATGGCGCGGTGGCATCGACATCGACGCTGAACAGGGCAGCGCTCGTCTTGCCTTCAGGCCATTGGTAGGAGGGGAAGGGGGCATAGGTGCCGCTTTTCGGTCCGGACATCATAGTCCTCCTTTCCTCAGAGCGGCCGTTTCTTGGCCTGGTAGACGGCGAGCGAACCGATGGAATTGCCGCCATCGACCGTCAGCGTCGCGCCGGTCACATAGCCTGCGGCATCCGAGGCGAGATAGAGCACGGCGGTCGCGGCATCTTCCGGCGCGGAAACCCGGCCGAGCGGGATATTGGCGATGACGTTGTCGATATGCTCCTGCGACAGCTGGTTGACGTCACTGCCTGGCGCAAAGCCCGGCTCGACGATGTTGACGCGGATACCATATGCGGCGAGCTCCAGCGCCAAGCCCTTGTTCAACCGGTCGAGTGCCGTTTTCGAGGTGCTGTAGGGCGCAGCCGTCAGGCGCATCTTGCGCGAGGCCCCGGACGAGATGTTGACGATCGAGCCCTTGACGCCCTTGGCGATCATCTGCTTGGCGGCCGCCTGCGACAGCAGGAAGGGCGCGCGAAGGTTGATGTCGAAGATGCGGTCCCAATCTTCCGCGGTAATGTCCAGCAGGAAGCCGGAGGGATAGATGCCGGCATTGTTGACCAGCACGTCGGCGGCGCCCCATGTCTCCCCCACATGGTCGAAGAGGGCCTTGATGTCGGCATCCTTGGTCAGATCGGCCGCAAAGTGGAGAAGATCGCCGCCGATCTCCTTCTTGGCCCGTTCGAGACGGGCGTCATCCGTATCGGTCAGGAGCACGGTGGCGCCGGCATCGGCAAAGGCCTTGGCAATCCAACCGCCGAAAATACCGGCAGCGCCCGTGACGATAACTTTTTTGTCTTTAAAATCCTCGGTAAAATCAACCATTTCAACGACTCCTGGGGTCCAGGCGATCCCGTAGGAAGTCGCCCAGCACATTGACGGACAGAACAAGAAGAAAAAGCGCGGTGCCGGGGATGACGGATAGCCACCAGGCATTCGCCACATAATTGCGGCCGACGGAGAGCATCGCGCCCCAGCTCGCCGTCGGCGGCTGCACACCGAGGCCGAGGAAGGAGAGGCCGGCCTCGAACAAAACCATCAGTCCGAATTCGAGCGTCACCACCACGACCAGTGCACCGGCTATGTTGGGCAGGACGTGCGTGCGCAGCACGCGGACCCAGCCGGCGCCCATGGAGCGGGACAGTCGCAGATAGGACGTATTGGCGATCACCAGCGTCTGGCCATAGGCGACGCGGGCGTAACGCGGCCAACGGGTCAAGGCCAGTACCAGCACGACATTCTGCAGACCTGGGCCAAGAGTGGCGACGGTGATGATGGCCAGCAGAATTGCCGGTACGGACAATACGATATCGACCAGGCGCATGATGATCGTCTCGACAACGCCACGATGCAGTGCGGCGATCATGCCGAGGATGCTGCCGATGATCCCGGACAACACGACGGAAGCGAAGGCGACAAGGAGCGAAACGCGGGCGCCGTAAATCAGCCGGCTCAACGTATCGCGGCCGAGTTCGTCGGAGCCGAAGAGGTAATGGGTGTTGCGGATGGCAAAACCCGGTGGTTTCAGGCGTCCGAGCAAATTCTGGGCATTCGGATCGTAGGGTGCGATCCAGGGAGCGAAGATTGCCGCTAGCAGGATCGCTATCAGCACCAAAGCGGCAAGCAAAGTACCGAAGGGAAGGCTGCCGACGGCCTCGCGGGTTTTGGTGAGCACAGCGCTCATGAGAGACGCTCCGGCAGACGAATACGGGGGTCGACAAGGCTGTAGAGCATATCCGCCATGAGGTTGAGCAGGATGGCTGCGGCTGCACCGATGAGCACCACGCCCTGAACGACTGCAAAATCGCGGGCGCTGATCGCCTGGATCGTAAGCTGGCCGAGCCCCGGCCAAGCGAAGACTGTTTCGATTATGATGGCGCCGGTCAGGAGGTTGGCGATCTCCAGCGCGGAAATCGTGACGATCGGCACTGCCGCATTGCGCAACAGGTGGTGGACGATGAGCCGGAAGGTGGACAAGCCCTTGGCATGCCCCGTGCGGACGTAATCCTTGCCGAGTTCATCGAGAACGGAGGTACGCGTCACTCGCGCAAACGTCGCCATAGAGAGGAAACCGAGTGCGAAGGAAGGCATGATCAGGCTCGCGAAGCCGGCAGCGCCTGATGGTGGCAACCATCGCAGCCAGACACCGAAGAACATGATCAACAGCACGGAGGTCCAGAATGTCGGCATGGATTGCCCGATCAGCACCAGAGCCACCAGCCAGCGGGAGCCCCAGCGGTTGCGCCGGACCGCGACCAGTATGCCGACCGGCACACCAAGACCGATCGCAACCACCAGAGCGCCGGCGGCCAGTTGTAGCGTATAGGGTATGCGGCTTGCGATGATATCGACAACCGGCAGGTTCTGAACATAGGAATGGCCGAGATCGAAGTGGGCCAGACCACCGAGGAACGACAGGTACTGCATGAACAGCGGCCGATCGAAGCCAAGCGCTGTGCGCATCACGTCGATGTCGGCCTGGGTGGCGCCTTGTGGCACCAGCAACAGAACCGGATCGCCGGTCAGCCGCTGCAGAAAAAACACGAGTGTCACGACGCCGAACAGCGCGATCATGGCCTGCAGCAATCGTTTGACGAAGAACGCACCCAAAGCAACCACCTTTCCCGAGGACCGGCGCGCCAGGCGGCGTGCCGGAGCGATTTCGAATTTGGCGGAAGCCGGTCGTCAGTTCTTCCAGCTTGCCCGATTGAGGAAGAAGCTTTCATTGGCGGTCGGCGTCCATTCCAGCTTGTCGGAAGCGCCGTAAATGACCGCGGCCTGATAGAGCGGCAGAAGGGGCACGTCCTTGGCCACCGTTGTCGCGACCTCCTTGTAGGCAGCGAGCCGCTTTGCGGCGTCGAGCGTGTTGCGGGCCGTGTCCAGTGCCGCATCGATCTTCGGATCGGAGAGGGCCGACCAGGAACTGCTGGAATGCAGGAGCGGGAAAGAGATGCCGTCTGCATCCTGGCAAGCGCAGGACCAGCGGCCGAAGGAGACCGCAGGCTGCTTGGCCTTCTCGGCCTGCACGCGCTGCAGATAGCTGGCGAAATCGACGTTTTCGACATTCACCTTGAAGCCCACGTCGCTCAGTTGCTGCACCAGTGCCTGGACGATGCGCTGGTCGAAGGTTGGCGAGGTAAGGAAGGCGATCGGCTGGGCAGCCTTGGCGCTGGCCTTGGTCACCAGTTCCTTGGCCTTGGCGGGATCGAAGGGCAGGCCCTCTATGCCCGGTACAAAACCGGTATAGTCCGGCGAGGCGAGCTGCGAGACCGGCTTGTCGTAACCACCGAGCAGGCCGTCGATGATCGACTGGCGGTCGATGGCATAAGCGACCGCGCGGCGCAAGTCGGGATCGTCGAAGGGGGGGATGGTCGGGTTGAGCTTCAGATAGGCGATGCGTTCGGTGACCGCGGTCAGGACCTTGACTCCGCCAGCCCCCTTCAGCTGCGAGGCGAGGTCTGGATCAAGCGTGACGGCCAGATCAGCGGTGCCTGCCTTCAGGTCGGCGACGCGGGTGGAGGCATCCGGTACGGCGCGAAAATCAGCATGGGCGAAGACGCCCTTTTTACCCCAGTACCCGTCGTATCGGGCCAGCACGACATCGACGCCGCGTTGCCACTTTTCGAACTTGTAGGGACCGGAGCCGACCGGTGACAGGTTGAAGGCATCGTTGCCGATCTGGTCGACCACGTGTTTCGGCACGACGGACAACTTTGCGAGCTGGGCGAGCAGAACCGGGTAGGGGCCGTTGGTGGTGATCGTCACCTCATTGGCACCCGAAACAGCCGCGGAGACGATCTTGTTGTACTGGCTGAGCTGCGGGCTTGCGAACTTCTTGTCGATGATGCGGTTGATGCTGAAGGCGACGTCCTCCGCCGTCAGCTTGGAACCGTCATGGAAGGTGACATCGTCACGTAGGGAAAAGACCACTTCCGTGTCGGACTTGTATTTCCACGCGGTGGCGATCGCCGGGATGATCTCGCCCTTGTCGTCGCGGGTCACAAGCTGGTCGAAGATGTTGCGATAAACAAAATAGCTATCGGGGTTCCACTGCTTGTGCGGATCAAGCGAGGAGGGCTCGCTGACGAGATCGATAACGATAGTATCTTTGGCGGCAGCGAATGCGTGTAGCGGAAAGGCAGCGCCGACCAGCGCCGCAAAGGTCAAGGCTCTGAGTATCTTCATCTAGAATGTCCTTTTTGGCGATGGTTGCTGAAATTCGGGCTTAGCCTTGGCGGCGTCGGACCTGTCACTAGATTTTTTTCGGGCTCGTGCCACTGCAGACACTTCGAAATTGGATTGCAGAAGCTGATCCTGTGTAAATGCGAAAAAGGCGTCGGCGGTCTTTTTCAGGAATGCCGCAGCCCTGGCGTTCTGCCCGGTCTTTTTTGCTTCGATGAATTTGGTCCAGTCGGTTGGCGGCAATCGGGTTGCACACCCGGCCTCCAGAAAATTCAGATAATATTCCGAGCGATCCCACAGATTGGCGAGCCAGCCCGACAAAAGCGGTGCCTTCAGCTGGCCGGCGACCAAATCGCGAACCTCTCGGTCGTAACCGCGCAGCAGGGCAATATTGTCGGCCGACAGCCGAGGCTGGGCAGCCAGTGCCGTCTGCATCGTGCAAATCGCTTCGATGCGCCCGATATCGGCCTCAGACAGATCGACATCGGCGAGCAGGGGCTCAAGCTGCCGGCGACCGAGCGCGATCTCACGCAGGCCGACCGCAGTGATCGGCGCCACTTTCCAGCCGCTGCGAGCTTGCGACGAGACGAAGCCCCGGTGGGACAGGCGGACAAGCACTGCGCGGATGATCCCGCGCCCCAGTTTGTAATGGCGACACAGAACCTGTTCCGACAAGCGCTCTCCGGGAAGAAGCGCGCCCGCAAGGATATCGTGACGGATTTTCGTTTCCGCCACCGTGACGATGTCGGTCGATATTTTCGGGAGAAATGGGCTTTCAGTATCAAGCATTTTTCAAATCTAACATCTCAGATTTACGACGTGAAGTGTTAGATTTTTTATATTGCGCTATCCTTGTAGAGTTTTATTTCGTCGGACGTCTGCTCGTGGGCGGGAGGGTAACGCAATGCCGGCCTGGCTTGCCGGCGACTTCAACGCCAGCCATCGCCGTGGTCTGATCGCGGCTCAAGTCATTAAATTTTCTACGATTCTCAAGAAACTGTCCGTGTCTCCGAAGCAAAGCCATCTCGCAAGGGCTCTGCGAGATCGCTCTCCATGATCGAATGGTACTCAAGTCTAGCTTTACGGCGGCGCCGTCAGGTCGGCCTCAACAAGGGCGAGGCAACGCATAAGCATAAGCAGAAGTGGGCTGTCTTTTTCCACGAGCGAGGCAAAATCCGTGATCGGTCGTTCGAAAGCCAAGCTTTCCGCGCCTCGGGGCTCATCTCGCCGCTCAATTGAGAGTATATCAACCTTAGCCGCATCTATACCTGGGATGCCGAACATCAGATGCCCGACGGATCTCGATCAATCCGTCTGCCAGCCGGACTACGGCGCGTCGCATAAACTCTCATTCCGCTCGACGTTAGCGTACGATTTCGCACCGCTCTTGTTCTGGCCCTGTTCCCTTCAAGAACTCAAACATCAAAACATCATATCTTTGACAAGAATTGTGGCCCCTTCAAAAGGTGTTCAACACCCTTCTGTACATGGCTGGTGATAATCTGCCTTGCACCATCCGCGTCTCTTGCGAGCGCCCGTTCAAAGAGCAGTGAACCGCCCCGGCTTTTCCGGAGACCGTTTGGCTTAAGTTATGCGGCCATGGCTGGTGCGTCCAGCATGGCGTAGTATCGCTCTTCGGCCTCGGCTGGCGGTATGTTGCCGATGGGCTCCAGAAGGCGGCGGTTGTTGAACCAATCGACCCATTCGAGCGTGGCGAACTCCACGGCTTCGAAGTTGCGCCATGGTCCTCGCCGATGGATGACCTCGGCCTTGTAAAGACCGTTGATCGTTTCGGCGAGAGCATTGTCGTAACTATCACCAACGCTTCCGACCGACGGCTCGATGCCTGCCTCCGCCAGCCGTTCGGAATAACGAATGGACACATATTGCGAGCCGCGGTCGGAATGATGAACCAGCCCGCCACGTTTGACGGGCCGCCGATCATGAAGCGCCTGGTCGAGGGCATCGAGCACAAAGCCCGCATGGGCCGTTCGGCTTGCCCGCCAACCGACGATACGGCGGGCGAAGGCATCAATGACGAACGCCACGTAAACGAAGCCCTGCCAGGTCGCGACATAGGTGAAATCGGATAACCACAGCATGTTCGGCGCGGGAGCGAAGAACTGTCGGTTCACCCGGTCTAGCGGACACGGGGCAGACTTGTCCGACATGGTTGTTTTGACTGGCTTGCCGCGAATGACGCCTTGAAGCCCCATCATTCTCATAAGCCGAGCGACGGTGCAGCGGGCAATATCGTAACCCTCTCGCTGCAACTGCCGCCAGACTTTGCGCACGCCATAGACCTGGAAGTTCTCGTTGAACACCCGGCGTATCTCGACTTTCATGGCAATATCATTCCGTTCGCGGGCTGACAGGCGGTCCACGTCCGTGCGTTTGGCAACGACCTCATAGTAGGTGGACGGGGCAATCGGCAGCAGCCTGCAAATCGGCTCGACCCCGAGCACCGAGCGGTGTGCATCGATGAAGGAAATCATCGCTTCAGTGGGCGGTCGAGCTCCGCCTGGGCAAAATACGCCGAGGCTTTGCGTAAAATCTCATTCGCCTGACGAAGCTCCCGGTTCTCCCGCTCCAAAGCCTTCATCTTCTCCGCCACGTCACTCGGCAAACCTGCACGCTTGCCGCTGTCGACCTCGGCCTTCTTCACCCATTCATTGAGCGTATGCGCCGAGCAGCCGATCTTGGCCGCTATGGAAGATACAGCCGCCCACCGGGAAGGATGTTCGGCTTCATGATCGGCCACCATTCGAACGGCCCGGGCGCGGACTTCAGGAGAAAATTTGTTCGTCGTCTTGCTTGTCATAGACCCTACTTCTCACGAGTTGGGGTCTCCGGCAAAGCCGGGGCGGTTCACAGCTTGTGATCGTCGACGACCGCCTTGCCTCGAAAACTGCCCGCGAGCATATGGTATCGAAGAAAGCGATCGAATACCGATGACAGGTTTTGCAGTAGCGTTATCGACTTGCTTGCCGCGACGATCGCCCGGTGAAACTCTCAGTCATATCTCACCCAGTCGATGGTGCGGGCAATATCCCCGGCGAGAAGCCTGCGCTCCACCGCAGCCGAGATATAGACGAGCTAAATAGCAATGCGTCATAAGAGCTTAATCTAGCGGGTCAACAATTGATCAAAATACCGGCGACATCGCAAAAGTAAGTCCGACGTCACAATGCTTGGCCCTCCGTCAATGGGAGAGGTATCCGAATAAAGAAAGGCTAGCATAGACACTATGTGGCGAAACCCAAAAATGGCGCGATTATGGCAAGGGTCTTGTGGCAACGCCCTTTTGAGGATCGCAGGGCAATGCTCTCAAATCAGCCGTGTCGCGCGTCCGCTGCGCCGGGTTACGCTGTTGTCGTATTCAGATGCCTGCTTGCACGGAACGGTGGCCTGACTGCTCCATCGCCTCGGGAAGCAGGATTCCGCGATTGGCAGCTTCCGTCAGGTAACTGGACCGCAACCCGAGTGCGGAATACTCTTTGGGCTCCACCCCCGCAGTCGCCGCCCGCCGCTTGACGATATCGTTGACCGATTTCGGCTTAAGTGTGCGCTTTACACATTACCGCAGCGGTCAACCTTCCTGAACGCAAAGCCTGAGTTGATCCTGGCTGCCTCAATCCACGCATTCAGCGCCTCTACCGGTCGTCCGCTGATAAATGACCTCATCATGATCGGCACCGGATATTTTCGTCCGCCCGAGATGAATGGCTAGAGTATCCGTCTTGATCGAGACGGATACTCTAGCCATTCAAACAGGCGGTTTAAGGTGGCCTTGCTCATCCTAACCGTCCTGCTCACTCCATGCCTCCTCGACGTAACATCAAACGAGATGTCCGTCTTGGGTTCGATCGCGGCCGCCCTCACTTCGTGAGGGTAGCTCCCGCGTTCATCGTCGCCATAAAGTTTCTTGGTACAGGCGAAAAACCAGAACTTTGAATTAGCACACAAGGATGCAGCGGACCTATCTACCGAATCGCCGGGGGCAGATCCTCTCAAGACCTTCTTACCGTGGCTGGGCACCCATACACTGTGACCACGAACCAATCAGCCATCTCTTATCGACACACACGCATCTACCGGCTCGGGGGACACCAAGCTATCTTTCCAAGAGGTTTTCCTTCACCCTTCAATCCGGTCTGGAACTGCTCCCGATCGTCGATCGACAGAGAGCGCGAGTCAGGTGATCGTCTTCGGCAAGACTGCGTCTCTCAGTGTGGTGCATTGAGGAATGCTTCGACTTCGGATCTCCTTGGTATCGGAGCAACGGCCCCGTATCCGCATGTCGAGAGTGCGGCTGCGGCGTTGGCATAACGTGCGGCCTCGATCGGTGATCTTCCCTCGATGAGCATCGCCAGAAACGAACCATCGAATGTGTCGCCAGCCCCGGTAGCATCCACGCTCGCGACCTTGTAGCCCGCAATCTTCTGCCGGTTGCCACGTTCGGCTACCAGAACCCCGTCCTTGCCCATTTTCAAAAGGCAGAGGGAGGCGCCAAGATCCAGATAGAAGCTTGCGATGTCGTCCGGATCGGATAGTCCGGTCAGGACCGTTGCATCTTCCAGGCTCGGAAAGATAACATCACAGAGCGGTATCGTCGCATGGGTTATGGCTCGCGCCCGCGCCAGAGGCCACAGTTTGAGGCGAAGATTGGTATCGTAGGCCACCTTCACGCCTGCCGCCCGTGCCGTATCTATTGCTGCCAATACGCTATCGCAGGCGGTGTCGCTGATCGCCTGACTGATGCCCGAGATATGCAGGTATTTTGCCCCTGCGATGTATTTCGCGGGGATGTCCTGCGGTTTTACCAGGCTAGCAACCGAACCGGCTCGCATATAGGAGAAGACGTGGCCGTCGGGGCCATGGGTCACGAAATACATGCCGGTATGCGCTTCCGCCCGCCGCACGACATGCGACGTGTCCACGCCTTCGGCCGCCCACAACTGCATGAACATGTCACCAAAGGCGTCTTGTCCAAGGCCTGTGAAATAGCCAGCGCGGACGCCCTGCCGGGCGGCCGCTATGGCGGTATTCGAGGTGTCGCCGCCAAAACCCAGACGGTAGAAGGTTCCATCGGTACCTTCACCGCTCTGGTTGAATTCGACAAGCGGTTCGCCGAGCGCAATGAGATCCAACGCCATGACAGATCCCTAGATGCGACCGTATTTGGCAAGGCCCTCGCGCAGGGAGCCTGCCTGGATGATGAGCTTTGCTTGTTCAAGTTCACGCATATCGATGTCCTGCGACATGGCGAGCACGTCTTCGGCATGAGCGTGCGGCACTACGACGACACCGTCGATGTCGGCAACGATGATGTCACCTGGATGCACGATCACGCCGCCGATCTGGACCGGCACGTTCGAGGCGAGGGTCTTGAAGCGACCGAGCGTGGTGCCGGGACTTGCGGAGCGGGCATAGACCGGGAAGTCATAGTCGCGGCGGATTTCGGTAATGTCGCGCACGCCGCCATCGAGGATGGCGCCTTCATGCTTGTTGGCAACGGCACCCGCCGTCATCAGGCCCCCCCATACAGCGACATCGGTTTCCTCGCCGATGGAGATGCAGATCACCGAGCCGGCTTCGCTTTCGTCGATCGCATCCAGTGCATGCTGCGGTGGCAGGAACTCGTCGCTCGGGGCTTCGAGGATGGTGACCGCCGGCCCGACGATCTTGCGATCGTTGATGCGTGGCTTGATGCATTCATCCATGAAACCGCGCCTGCCAGCAATCTTGTCCACGGCATCGGCCACCGATGCGGTTGCCACTTCGCGGAAGCCGGCGATCAATTCTTCCAATGTCATCTCAAGCACTCCTGTTTGCATCTGATAATGTCTGTCGGGCCTCGCCATCCCAGCGATTGACCCAGTTCCGGGGGAGTTCCCCCGAGAATACGCGTGCGATCTCCTCGCTCGCCTTGCGGCGCAGGTCGTCGACGGACTGTTCCGAGTACCAGCCCGTATGGTCGCTCACGACCACGTTGGAGAGCGCGAAAAATGAATTGTGGGCCGTCGGCGGCTCCTGCTCGAACACGTCGAGGCCAGCACCGAAAATGCGGCCCTCCTGCAGGGCAAAAGCCAGCGCCGCACTATCGACCAGCCCGCCGCGTGACGTGTTGATGAGTATGGCGGTGGTCTTCATGCGGGCAATGAAGGCGGCATCAACGATATGCTTCGTATCGGGCGTGAGTGGCGCATGGAGCGACACGACATCTGCCTCTGCGGCAAGCCTTTCCAGGCTTGCCAGCTCTGCTCCATCCGGCGCCTCCTTCAGGAAGGGATCGAAGATGAGGCATTTTTCATAGCCGATGCCGCGGGCCTTGCGGTGGAAGGCACCGGCAATACGGCCATAGCCGATCAGGCCAAGCGTGCCACCGCGCAGGCGGTACATCGGTTCGGCGCGGGCGATATTCCAGCCACCTGCCCGGACAGCCCGGTCGCGGGTAACAACCCGTCGAGCCACGGCAAACAGCAGCGCAAGCGCCTGATCGCTGACCTCTTCCACGCCGTAATCGGGAACGTTGGCGACGTAGATGCCGCGGTCGGCGGCGTAGGGGCGGTCGATGTTGTCGACGCCAACGCCGTAACGCACGATGGCGCGGCAGCCGGGCATCAGGTCGATCGCGGTCGCGTCCACGGGGCTTTCCCGTACCAGAACGGCGTCTGCGCCTGCGACTGCCTTGCGGACGGCGTCCGCCGAGCCGTTGCAGGGAATTTCGACGACGCGCGCACCAAAGGGAGCCAGCACGGCGGCTTCGACGTCAGTCCCGCCATAGCCTTCGTCCAGTACGACGATCAGCGGATTTGGTGGCAATGGTGTCTCTCTCATGATGCGCGCGTCTTCTTTCCGATCGCTTACTTCTGGGCTTCCGCGTCCTTGACGGCCTGGAGCAGGCCGTTCACCCACTTTTCGCCGACGGACTTCTTGAGCTGCTCGGCGACGGCGGGCTGGGTCGCCTCGCGGAACTTCTCGATTTCATCGGGGGTCGGCACATAGACCTGCATGCCGACATCGGTCAGGACCTTCTGGGCCGAGAGATCCTGGGCGCGCGTCATGTCGCGGTGAATGTCGCGAGCCGGGATGACGCAATCGTTGATCGCCTTCTTTTCCGTATCGGTCAGCGTCTGGTAGAACATGTCGCTGATCAGGTAGGCGTGCAGGCTGTAGACGTGGCCATCGAGGGTGGCGTATTTCTGGCTCTGATAGAGGCTCGCCGCCATGATGTTGGTGACGCCGTTCTCCTGGCCATCGACCGTGCCCTGCGACAGGGCTGCCGGCAATTCACCCCAATCGATGGCGGACGGACTGGCGCCGAGCGACTGGACCATGGTGAGGAAGACCGGGGCCGGCTGGACGCGGATCTTCAGGCCCTTCATGTCTTCGGGCGTCTTGATCGGGTGCTTGTTGTTGGTGAAGTGGCGAATGCCGTTGTCGGCATAGGCAAGCAGGCGGATACCGGTCTGCTTCAGCATCTCGTCGGCGAAATCCTTGCCGAACTTGCCATCCAGTACCTTGTAGGCGGTGGCATGATCCGGGAAGAGATAGGGCATGGCGAAGATGTCGAACGGGCGATAGACGCTCGAAATGCCACCGTCATGCGAGACGACCATCTCAATCGTGCCGAACTTCAGTCCCTCCAGGGCATTCGTCGCATTGCCGAGTTGGCCAGCCGGGAAGATCTGGACCTCGATCGAGCCGCTCGTCGCCTGCTCGACGCAGGATTTGAACTTCAGCGCAGCGGCATGCATCGGCTGGTCTTCACGTGCAGGCTGGAAATGTTCGTATTTCAGGATTTTCGGGGCGGCCATCGCCGGCATGACGCCGAGCGAGACAAGGGCCGATGTCAAAAGTGCGAGTTTCCTGAGCATATTTTCTCCTCCATAAGCTCTGGGTATCAGTGGGTGTATCCGAACAGATTGGGCAGCCAGGTGCTCAGTCCGGGGAACAGGACGATCAGGACAAAGACCACGAGTTCGGCGATCAGCATCGGCACGATGGACCGGGCAAGCGCGAACAGCGGCATCTTCGTCACGACCGAGACGACGAACAGCACGCCTCCCACGGGCGGTGTGATCATCCCGATCGTCAGGTTGAGAATGACCACCATCGCAAAGTGCAGCGGATTGATGCCGGCGGCCTGTGCGACGGGAGCGAGGATCGGCACCAGGATGATGACGGCTGGCAGCGTATCGAGAAACAGGCCGCAGACGAGCAGGAACAGCGACACGACGATCAGCAGGCCGAGCGGCGGCAGATCGAGAGAGACGATCGCCTGGCTCACCGATTGCGGGATCTGCAGCACGGTCAGCATGTAGGCGAAGATCGTGGCCATGGAGACGACGATCATGACGACGGACGACATCAGCGCCGTCGACACGAGGATCTGCGGAATCTGCTTGATCGACAGCGTGCCGATGACGAAACGGCCGACGACGAAGGCGTAGACAGCGGCAACGGCGGAGGCCTCCGTCGGGGTGAACAGGCCGCTATGGATGCCGCCGAGAATGATGAGCGGCATCAGGGCTGCCGGAAACACTTTCCAGGACGACAGCAGGAACGTACCCCAGGCCGGGCGCGGCAGCGGGAAGGTAAAATTCTCGCGGCGGGCAATCCACCAGTTGAGGATGAGCAGCGAGACGCCGAGCAGGAGGCCCGGAATGATGCCGGCCATGAACATGCCGATGACGCTGACACTGTTGTCGGTCAAGGCGTAGACCACCATGATGATCGACGGCGGAATGATCGGCGCGATGATCGAACTTGCGGCGGTCAAGCCGGCGGCGTAACCGAGCGGATAGCCTGCCTGGCGCATCATACGGATGATGACCGAGCCCGGGCCCGCGGCATCGGCGAGCGCCGAGCCACTGATGCCGGCCATGAAGATGGCCATGATGACATTGGCATAACCCAGCCCGCCGCGGACGTTGCCGATCAGCTGACAGGCGAACTTCACGAGCAGATCGGTGATCTTGCCGCCGGTCATCAGTTCCGCCGCCAGGATGAAGAAGGGGATGGCCATCATCGGAAAGCTGTCGAGGCCGCTGAACAGCCTCTGGGCGACCAGCATGGGCGATATATGACCGCCCCACAGGAGCGATGCCAAACCGGCCCCGCCCATGGCCATGGAGACCGGCACACCGGCCAGAAGAGTGACCACAAAGACAATAATAAGGACAGCAGTCATGGTCAGCGGGCCTCCGTCGCGACCATGGCGGGAGCCTCGCCGATCGCCTCGGCCGTCTCGGCGGCATCGAAGCGGCGCGTGACGTAATTACGGAATCCGAGAAGCAGGTGCAGCATGGACAGGACACAGCCGACCGGAACGGCGAGGTAGACCATGCCGAGCGGCAGGTTGAGCACCGCTGAGGATTGCATCATCGTCACGCTGGAATAGGCAAAGCCGTACCAGGACACGAAGCCGAGGAAGACCAGAATGGCCACCGCGACGCAGAAGCGGACGGCGTGCATGGCAGGGGTGGGCAGCGCATCCTGCACCAGTTCCACCGCAACATGCGAACCGTTGCGAAGGGCAAGGCCGGCACCGAGATAGGCGGCCCAGATCATCATATAGCGGGTCACTTCCTCGACCCAGGAGAGTGAATCTCCCACCACATAACGAAGCACCACATTGGCGAAAACGAGCACGGTCATGATCAGCATGAGCACGCCGAGCACAAATTTGTTGAGCCAGATGAGGGCCCCATCAATTCGCGATAGCATTCCACTTCCTCCAGGCGGGCGCCCTCCCTAGGCGCCCGGTTGACACGTTCAGTTCAGATAGGATTTCGCCTTCACCGGCAGCTTCCAGATGGTGAAGTTCGGTACATCCGGATTGTCGAAATTCATGTCGCCATCGACCCAGAGGTGCAGATGGTTGGACATGACGTGCAGCGTGCCGTCCGGCGCGAAGGCCAGCGTATCGGGCCAGACCATTTCAGGATTGTAGGCTACCTGTGTCAGCCGGCGGGTGGACGGATCCCATTTCAGCACGCCATTCAGCTGCAGGGCGGTCAGGTAGACATTGCCGTCCTTGTCGGAGGCGAGGCCGTCGGCATTCGACGGCAGCGTCGTCTCGACCCGAACGGCCGCTTCGAGTTCGGACTCGGAGACCTTCGCATCACGCAGCAGCGCCGTCGGCAGCGAATAGAGCGTGTTGCCGGTAAGGCTCGTCCAGTAGAGCGTCTTGCGGTCACCCGACAGTGCGATCCCGTCGGCGCCGGTGCGCATGCGACCGTTCTTCAGAACCTGCCGGCCGTTGATGGCGAAGGAGAAATTGCTGTCGTCATTGGTAAATTTGGTGGCGCTCAGCACGCGGCGCGCCGTGTTGGCCTTGCGATCATAGACGATCAGGCCGCCGCAGAGCGGATCACCGAAAATGCCGCTGTCGGCGATGTAGGCAAAGCCCGACGCATTGTCGACGACAACATCGTTGAGGAACGAGCACTTCTTGTCCGAAATTTCGGGGCCGAAGGCGAGGCGCTGAACTTCCTTGTTCGCTTTGATGTTCCACAAGACGAGCTTCTCATCCTTGGGGCCGGACGGCTGGCCGGCGACATGGCCCTGATCGAGCAGCCACATCACGTCGTTCTCGTCGATTTCGAAGCCCAGCACGGCTTTCAAGCCATCGGGATTGGATATGTCATTGAGCGCTGCGGATGGAAACGGCGCAAGTTCGTACTTGTCGCCCGTCTTGACGACCTTGGAGACCGTGGCCGGCATGTCCGGGCCGCCCCAGCGGGCCGTCGTGACATACATGGAGCCGGCGGAATCGAACTTCAGCCCCTGGGCCAGGGTCTTGCCGAATAGCTTGCTCTGTTTCCACTTTTCGGCGGCTGCTGCGTCATCGAGCTTGTAGGGTAGGCTGTTCCAGCGCACGACCGGCTCGGATACCTGGTCTGCAGCAAAGGCATTGCTCGCAAAATGCAAGGCGAGTATGGCGACGAGCGCCATCTTGGACTTTTTCATGATTTCCCCTCCCAAGGAGACATCTTCCTCTCAAGATGCCAAACTGCTACCTTAGGCAGCAGTAAAACTAAGGTAGCAGTTTAATCGTGCTTGTAAAGGGGGGCATGATGAGCTCTGGTAAGAAGACTATTGCGAACTCAAAGCCGGCTTCTGGCCGGGAGAAAAATGTGACCCGGATAAGCCGCCCGAAACTACTCGTCGACGAAGTTATTCGCTCTTTGCGTACGATGATTGTAGAAGGTCGTGTTCTACCCGGTGAACGTCTTTCAGAAAATGCGCTGGCTGCCGAACTCGGCGTTTCGACGACGCCGGTCCGCGAAGCGATTGCACTGCTCAGAAAAGAAGGGCTAGTCACGGTGCAGCCGCAGTCGGGCACATATGTTTTCGAACTGCAACCAGGGGAACTGGGGCAGCTATGCGAGTTGCGGTTTGCGCTAGAGCCCGCCGCCGTGCAGTTGGCGCTGGAAGACCCATCGTCGACGCTGGCCGACAAACTGGCCGCCATCGTGCAAGATATGGAGCTTGCTTTTTCAGAGGGGCGTGTTCGGGACTATCTTGCACTCGATACTGCATTCCATGAGGCGATCATCGAGGCTGCCAGCAATCCATATATCTCCAATGCATACGCGTTGATCGGGGCAAAAATGGCTGCCTTGCGGAATCGGCTCGGTCAAGACCAGCACCACATGGAAAAGTCTAAACGCGAACACGGCCAAATTGCTGAGGCCATTCGGTTACGCGATCTTGGTTTAGCGGCACAAATTCTCGTAAGGCATATCGCTCGCAAGGAAGGCTCCTACTGGGAGCATCTTGACCCGGATAATCCTCAACGCCTCATAAATCTGGCAGGGGGCTAGCCAACCTGCAGCAAGTCTATGGTTCGGAGCCGTTTAGCATGCTAGCCGAACCTGAATAGGGCAATGAAAGGCTTTGCCCTAGCCGCTTCTGCTATCGGTTAACGCACGATCTCGGTCACCAGTTTCAGTTCGCGGACATGGCAGCTTTCGTATCTCTCGAAGTGGGACCTTGCCGGCAGACTTAGCCGCATATGACTTCCCGGCTGGACCGTTTCACATCGAGTTTTGGCCCGCGAGGTTTGCTCTTCAGCCTCCCTGTGTCGGCAGGTGCGGCGTACGTTACGGCTGTCTTCCAGACGAAGCCTACTCACCTCTACCGGCAAGGCTTCTATCCACCCCGCGCCCCCACCAAACTCCGCAACGCCTTCAGCGAAAGTGTGTCGGCATGCCGGGGGGAGGGGAGCCGTTTCGTTACGATGAAATCGAACCGCGATTTGGCACCTGCCAGGGAAACTCTGCAGCCATCAGCTCCCGTCGAAGCCCGATGCTATTCACACATCAACGCCATCTTCCAGGCGCACGGTCATTCAAGTGCCAAGGTCGTCTAAGGCCACTTCGGGAGGTTTCGTATGGCGCCGTAAAGGTCACGTTCAAAATCCACGACCGCGCGCGATCGTGCCTTGCCATCCAGCGATATGATCTGCAACTGGCTGGTCTTGAAAATCGTGCCATCCAGCGGGATGGCCTTCAACCTGCCTTGGTCGGCGATCCGATGGGCCGAAATGGCGGCGAGTATAGCAACCACCGGCTCTCTCTGAGCGATGCCGAGCCGCAGCGGCACCGAGTCGCTCTCCACCCGGATCGTCAGCTTGATACCCTCTGCCTGAGCCGCGTCATCGATGCGTTTGCGCGTCGGCGACCGGGCCGGTGCTACGGCAAGATCGAAAGGGGCGATATCGGCGACCGAAAGGCTTGTGCGATGAGCGAGGGGATGGTCTGGAGCCACGAGCGCCACCATTGGCTGTTCGTAGGAGGTGAGGATCCGAAGTTGCGGATCGGCCGGCGCATTGTAGACGATGCCGATCTCCGCGATGCTCTCACGAATGAGCTCAAGTACCTGTCGCGTATTGCCGATACGAACATCGAAGGAAATGCCGGGATGTCGCCTGTGGAATTTGCTTATGAGGTCGGGAATGATCTCGGCCGCAAGCGGCTCGATGCTGGCGATGCGCACTTCACCGACATCGAGCCCATGCAGGGCCGAGATATCGTCGCGTGCAGCAGTCATTGCCGCGAGGCAATCTCGTGCGCGCCGCAGAAAGACCTGCCCGGCATCCGTCAACGCAACGCCTCTGGGCAGTCTCGAAAACAGCTGGGTCGAGTACTCAGCTTCGATATTCTGGATCTGCCGGCTGAGCGCTGACTGTGCGATATGCAGGTTCTCCGCAGCTTCCCGAATGGAGCCCGATTCGGCCACAGCCACAAAATATCGAAGTGCGTCGAAATTCACAGATGCGATGCCGTTTTGAGATCGATTATGCATCATAAATCGACTTGTAAGATCGCTGCAAGCAAATTTAACTGAGTGGAAAGAGACAGAAACGGGGTGCCTCGGCAGCCGCTCTTCGGCGTGCCGGGCTGGAATGATCGATTATGATGATTGGTATTGATGTCGGTGGCACGTTCACCGACCTGGTGGCGTCACATCCGGTGCATGGCGTACATTTCGTCAAGACACCGTCGACGCCGGCAGACCCTTCGCAGGGTGTCCTCGACGCGCTTGGCCTCCTCGCCGAGAAGCTTGGTCAGTCGTTGGGCGACGTGCTCTCCGAGATCAGCCTGTTCATTCACGGCACGACGGTTGCCACCAATATTCTGGTCGAGAGACGCGGTGCGAAGATCGGGTTGCTTACGACTAAGGGCTTTCGCGACCTTCTTGAGATGCGCGAAGGCGCACACGAGGATCGTTATGCCCTTCGCGTGGCGCCGCCCGAGCCGATCATCGAGCGACCGTTGCGACTGGAACTTGACGAGCGCGCGGCGTTCGACGGATCTGTCGTCACTCCTTTGGATACCGGAGAGGCTGTTGATGCGATCTCCACCCTGCGCAAAGCGGAGGTCGAGGGCGTCGTCGTCTGCTTCCTTCATGCACACAAGAATTCGGAACATGAAAAGGCGGTTCGCGAGCTGTTCGATAAGGGCGACTGGAAACCTTTCGTGTCGCTTTCCCATGAGATCCTCAACCGACAGGGAGAATACGATCGTCTGTCGACGACAGCGGTCAACGCCTATGTCGGTCCGGGTCTTCAACGCTATCTGAACCGCCTGTTCGGCCGTCTCAAGGAACAGGGCATCCAGACGCCGGTTTTCGTCATGCAGTCGCATGGCGGTGTTCTGCCGATCGATGAGGCGGGCCGCCTTGCCGTGGGCGCAGTGACCAGCGGGCCGGCAGGCGGTGCAAAGGCCGGCGCGCTTTTCGCCAGGACAATCAACGCACCACGCCTTGTGACCTACGATACCGGCGGGACGACGACCGATATATGCACCATCATCGATGGCAAGCCTGTCGAGCGGGAACGCACCGATCTTTCCGGCATGCGAATTCATGCGCCGGCGATCGAGATCAATCCGATCGGGATCGGTGGCGGATCTCTCGCCTATATCGACACTAGCGGAATTCTCGCGGTCGGACCACAAAGTGCAGGCGCCACGCCGGGCCCGGCATGCTTCGGCAAGGGTGGAGATCGCCCCACATTGACCGACGCCAATCTCGTTCTTGGACTGATTTCGACTAAGAGCTTTCTCGGCGGCAAGATGTCGCTTGATGTAGAGGCTGCTCGCAGGGTCGTCTCGCGCGACATTGCCGAACCTCTGGGCATCTCCTGCGAAGAGGCGGCCTGGGCGATCCACGTTCTCGCCAATACCCGCATTACCGAGGGCATCAGGCTCTCGACTGTCCGCCGCGGGCTCGATCCGCGCGATTTCGTATTGATGTCTTTCGGTGGCGCCGGCGGCCTTCATGCTTCGTCAGTTGCCTCGGAACTGCGCATTCCGAAGATCGTCATTCCCGAGATGGCGTCGGTGCTGTCTGCACTGGGCTTTCTGGCGGCCGATGTTCGCCGTGATCTTCAGCAGACCCTCGATCGGCCGCTGTCGGCCTTTTCGCCAGAGGATTTGACCGCGACCTATGACGCGCTGAGGCAGAAGGCGACGGATGCGCTTGGTGGGACCGGTATCAACATGTCGGACACCGGTGCCGAGACATGGACCGAAGCCTTTGCCGATTGCCGCTACGAGCGCCAGATCCATACGATCCCGGTTCCAGTACGACCGGGCGACGGGCCGGCGGACATCGAAGCGCGGTTTGTCGAGATCTACGAGGGTCTTTATCGCCACTCTCATCCAGGCGAATTGGTGGTGGTCGAAACCAGCCGCGTGTCCGCCTATCAGGAACTGCCGAAGCTTCAATTGCCGAAATATCCGAAGTCTGGTCAGTCCGACCCATCGGGTGCGATCGGCGAATACAGGGATGTTTTCCTCGGCAAGTGGCAACGTATCGCCGCCTATCGTTTCGAAACCCTGGAGCCGGGCATGACTGTTCCGGGGCCTGCACTGGTGGATGCTGCAACAACGTCCATCCTGGTTGGTGAGGGACATAGCGCCCTGGTCGATGAAACACGAAGCCTTGTCCTGTCGGAGAACCGCGCGTGACCGATGTCAATCCACTCACCCTTGCAGTCGTGCGTCACAAGCTCAAGGCCGTGGCCGAAGAGATGGTCGAGACGATGACGCGAACCTGCTTCTCGCCTATCCTCAATCAGAACCAGGATTTTTCCGCCGTTGTTCTCGACCGCGATATCCAGACGATATCGCAGGCCGAACGCGTTCCTATCCACATGGGCGCCATGCCCTTGGCGGTTCAGTTGATGGCGGACAGCTTTGCCGATGATCTCAACGAAGGTGATGTCCTGATCGCAAACGACCCCTATTGGGGTGGAAGCCATCTCCCGGACGTCACCCTGGCGATGCCTTTCTTTCACGAGGGCATCCTGCGCTTCTGGGTTGCCATAAGAGCCCATCAGGGTGATATCGGCGGCATTTCGGCCGGCGGCTACAGCGCTTCGGCAAAAGAAATCTGGCATGAAGGCCTGCGTATTCCGCCGGTGAAGCTCGTCGACAAGGGGCAGTTGCGCGCCGATTTTCTGCGGATGATCGCCACCAATTCCCGCAAGGCTCAGGATATCGAGGGCGATCTTCTGGCACAGTTCTCGGCCGTTCGTATCGGCTGTGAACGCCTCACGGAACTCTATGACCGATACAGCGTCGAAGATGTCGCGGCCTGCGTTGCATCCATGCTGGATGGCGGCGAGAAGGTGATGAAGGAACTGCTGAACTCCTGTGTCCAGGGCCGACACGAAGGGCTCAGCCACATGGAATATGCCGCGGCGCCCGACGGCTTGCTGCCGGTGCCGGTCTCGATAACCATCGAGGGCGGAAAAGCGGTGGTTGATCTCACCCGCTGCCCGGATCAGGTCAGTGCCTTCATCAACAGTCCCTTCGCCAATACGCGCGCCGCGGTGATGGTGGCGTTCCTCTATTTCAGTGGCGACGACCAGGGGCTGAACGACGGAAGTGCGCGGGCAATCGAGATCAGGACACGCAAGGGCAGCCTTGTCGATCCGATCGAACCCGCTCCGGTCGCAGCCTGTACCTCTTCGACAGCCTGCACCTTGATCGAAGCACTTCTTCAGGCACTTGAAGGGGCAGATCCCAAGCGCGCCATTGGCGGCTTTGCACGCCGGTTCCGCTTCGCCATCGCCGCATCCGACAGGGAAGGGCGCCCGTTCATCTGGCACTATTTTTTCAACAAGGGTGGCACCGGCGGCAATTCCGATCACGACGGCTGGTCCAATATTGGCGGCCTGCATAATCCGGGCGGCACGGCTTCGCCTTCTATTGAAAGCACCGAAGCGAACTATCCGCTGGTCATCGAGGAATACAGTCTCGTCACCGATGCGGGCGGCGCCGGGACAAGGCGCGGCGGTCTTGGTGGCCGGCTGCGCATGCGTTACTCAGGGGAGGGGCCAGCCGTTGTCAACGCCTCGGGCGAGGGCGTGCATGTTCCCCCGTTCGCTAGCGACAATGGCGAGGCAGGCCCCGGCCATCAATATTCGATCGCCTATAAGGATGGCACGGTCCGGACGCTCGGTGTTCATGACAGCGGCATCATCATCAATCCCGGAGATGTGGTGAACTGCATCTCCGCGGGCGGCGGCGGACATGGCGATCCACGTCTGCGGCCTGCGGAAATGGTGCGCCGCGATGTCGAATTCGGATATATCAGCGCCGACACCGCCTTGCGGGTCTACGGCGCGGACAGTGAAAGCATAAAGACGATAAACAGCTGAGACAATTGTCACAAGGGGAACGTAATGACGGAATTCATGCTTACGAGACGCAACCTCATGCAATCGCTTGCCGCCTTGCCTCTGGTTGGAGGAACTGTCGCGATCGCCGGTAACGCAGTTGCACAGGTCTCCGGAAAGACGCTGACGCTCGCCATTCCGAACAGTCCCAATACGCTCGATCCCATCAATGCGGTCCTGCAGGACCCGATGGTCATCAATCAGTGCATTTTCGAGAACCTGGTCGAATATGACGTCGATGGTGTGCTTCGCCCTCAGCTCGCCAAGGCGCTCCCGACCATTTCTCCTGACAAGCTGACCTACAGTTTCGACCTGCGTGATGACGTCACGTTCCAGAATGGCAAGCCCATGACATCGGAGGATGTCAAATACAGTTTCGAATCCATGCTGGACAAGAAGCGTAATGCCGCGCGCCGCGTGATTTTCGAAACGATATCCAAGATCGAAACGGATGGACCGCATCGCGTCCACATCACGCTGTCGGAGCCCTATGCACCGTGGCTGTCCTTCCTGACGAAATATATGGGCATCTGGCCCGCCGGTTCGCGCGAAGAGCTTGGTGACGAGCATTTCAAGCTTCATCCGAAGGGCGTCGGTACCGGCCCGGCAATCTTTGATGAATGGGTTCCGAACCAGTATGTCCGGTTGAAGAAGAACCCCAACTACTGGGACAAGTCGCTTCCCCACTGGGATACGCTGGTGGTCAAGTTCGTGCCCGAGGATGCGACGCGGACTGCATATCTTCTGACGCGCCAGTCGGACATTGTCGGTGCGCCGTCCCCGCGTGACTTTGCACGCCTCTCCAAGCAGCCCGGCATCACCGGTGCCAGCCGGGCAACTTTCGGCGGCTGGAGTTCCATCATGATGAACAATGCCAAGGCACCGTTCGACGATGTGAACGTGCGCCGCGCCGTCAACTGGGCAATCGATCGCGAGAAGCTGGCCAAGTTCGCCTTTGTCGGCATGGTGGATCCGTGCACCATCCCCGCGGCTCGCGAATCCTGGTGGTTCGACAGCCAGGCCAACGACATGATCGGTTACGATCCCGAGAAGGCGAAGTCGTTCCTGGCACAGTCCAAATATGCCGGCAATGCCGCTTTCGAGATGGTCCTGCCTTCCACTCCCTATCTCCTGGACCTCAAGGACGCTGCAGTCGCCATCCAGTCCCAGCTGCAGGCGATCGGCATCACTTGCACGCTCAAGATGGTCGAGCCGACCGCGGCACTCGGACAGGCGAAGAAAGGCGAATACCAGGCCTTGTTGATGAACCTGACATCGCCGGGCGAGCCGACCTATCTTGTCGGCCAGAACTTCCGTCCCAACCAGCCCTATTCCAAGGTCTCCGGTTATGCTGACCCGATGATCGGCGATCTGTTGAAGCAGGCCTATGCAGAAAACGATCAAGCGGTGCTGAAGCCCATCTATGCGAAAATGCTCCGCAAGATCGCCGAGGATTGCCCCTATGCCTGGCTGGGCTTCCTTAACTCCGCCAACCTCTGGCAGAGCCGGGTGGAGGATTTCAAGGTCAATCAGGGCATTACGATGGATGTGCGCTCCATCGGACTGAAAGCCTGACGGTATGCTTGGCTATTTCCTCCGGCGATTGGGGATCTCGATCTTCGCCATTGCCGTCGTAAGCCTCGTGCTTTTCGTGCTGACATCCGCCATCCCGGAATCCCCGGCACGCATCGTGCTGGGGATGGACGCGACTGACGCGCAAGTCGCCCAGTTTGAGCATCAGCATGGTCTCGACCGACCGCTGCTTGTGCTTTACGGCGAATGGGTAGGCAATCTCGTCCTTCACGGTGACCTGTCGACATCCGTGGTCAGCGGCCTCAACATGAACGAACAGATTGCCAGTACCCTGCCGATCACGCTGGAACTGGTGATCGTCGCATTTGTCTTCACCGTTCTGCTGTCGCTTCTGCTGGGGATCGCCTCGGCCATCTGGCAGGATGGCTGGATCGATCATGTGGCCCGTGTGTTCACCGTTATCGGGGTGTCGGTTCCCGGTTTCTGGAGCGCTTTGCTGCTGATTCTGTTTTTCGCAGTTCGGATTCCGATCTTCCCGCCGGGAGGCATCACATCCATCGAAGACGGACTTGGACCGCATCTTCTTTCTCTGGTTCTGCCCGCCTTCTGTCTCGGCATCTTCTACACAGCGATGCTGAGCCGAATGATGCGCTCGAGCCTGATCGATACGCTTGGCCGCGACTATATAAGGACGGCCCGGGCTGCCGGTTTGCGGCGCGGGCGCATTCTTCTCTACGCCATGAAAAACGCGCTCGTGCCATTCGTGACGGTCGCGTCCATGTCTTTCGGCTACATGTTCGGTTGGGCGGTCATCATTGAGGCGGTGTTCAATATCGCCGGCATGTCCGGATCGCTTCTCAATGCGATCGCACAGCGCGACTATGCGATGGTGCGAGCGATCGTTCTGGTCCTGACCATCATCTTCCTTCTCGCCAATCTTCTGGCCGATCTGGTCAACGCCTGGCTTAATCCACGCCTGAGAACGAGGTGACCATGAAAAAGCTTGTTCGATCTCTGGGTGGTGCCACCGGCTTTGCCGGCATGGCCATTATCCTGACCATGATGATCATCGCGCTGGCGGCCCCGTTGCTGGCGCCTTTTGATCCGGTCAGCGTGTCGTTGGACCAGCAATTGATGCCACCCGGCTGGCCTCATCTTTTCGGCACCGACTCGTCCGGCCGCGATATCCTCAGCCGCGCGATATGGGGGGCGCGACCATCCCTGGAAATCGGCATCGGTTCGGTTGTCGTCAGCCTGATCTGCGGGCTTCCGCTTGGCCTCTTTGCCGATTTCTATAGCGGTACTTGGCTCGAACAGTTGATCATGCGAATGCTGGATGCCGTGTCCGCCATTCCGACGCTCATCTGGGCGATTGCTATCGTCGGCATCCTTGGGGTCGGCATCTCGCATCTCGGTCCTCTGGCTTTCAGCAATCAGGCCAAGGTAACCATTCTTCTCGGTCTGCTCTACGTGCCGGGCATCGCCCGCATCGTCTATGTCGCGACGCTTGCGGAAGCACGGGCGGATTATGTCGCGGCCCGGCGGCTGCAGGGCGTGCGCGACTGGAAGATCATATTTGGCGATGTCCTGCCCAATGCACTTTCGCCGGTGATCGTCCACGCCACGCTTCAGATCGCGGTCGGCATCATCCTGGAGGCGGCGATCAGTTTTGTCGGCCTCGGTATCCAGCCTCCGGAACCAAGCTGGGGTAATATGCTGGCGGATTCACGCAATTACGTGTTTTCCGGAGAATGGTGGCTTTCGGTCTTTCCGGGCCTGCTGATTTCCCTGACCGTTATCGGCTTCAATCTCATGGGAGATGGTCTGCGCGACCTTCTCGATCCGCGGCGGCAACTGACGACGGGTTCGGTTTGATGAGCGCAGACAAGACAGTTCCCTTGCAGGCCGGGCCGCTATTGGATGTTCGCGGGCTACAGATCAAGGCGCGTACCCATTCGGGATTGGTCCCGCTCGTCAGGGACATCGACTTTTCCCTCGATGCGGGCGAGACGCTGGCCCTGGTCGGAGAATCCGGGTCGGGCAAGAGCCTGACCGCACTCAGCATCATCGACCTGCTGCCGACGGGCGTGATCCGGACGGCGGGGACAATCCGCTTCGGCAACCTCGCCATCGAGACATTGCCACAAAGCCGGTTGCGTGCCCTCCGTGGCAAGGAGATCGCCGTCGTCTTTCAGGATCCGCAAAGCTCGCTCAATCCGGCTTTCACGGTCGGACAGCAGTTGGCCGACGCGCTGCGCGCGCATCTGCCGATGAGCAAGACAGACGCGATGCGTCGAGCCACCGAGCTCCTCGATCTGGTCCGCATACCGTCCGCTTCCGCCCGCGTGCATTCCTATCCGCACGAGATGTCGGGCGGGCAGCGGCAACGTGTTGCGATCGCCATGGCATTGGCCTGCAGCCCGAAACTGCTGATCGCCGACGAGCCGACCACGGCACTCGACGTTACCGTGCAAGCGCAGATCATGAGGCTCTTGGCAGATCTTCGCCAGGAGCTTGGTCTTGCGGTATTGATGATCAGCCACAATCTGGATCTGGTCTCCGAAATCTGCCATCGGGTCGCCGTGATGCAGAATGGCGAGATCATCGAGCAGAAGGAGGCGGCAAGGCTCTTTGCGTCGCCCGAGCAGCCCTATACCAAAATGCTGCTCGACTGCATTCCCCGCCTGTCGGATCCGATCATCAAGCCGGTGCGGATGTCGGCGCCGCCGACTGCGCTGCAACTGGAGAACATCGACAAGAGCTTTACACTTCGCGGTGGCTTTTTCTCGAAATGGATCGGCAAGTCACAGCAGTTGAAGGCACTGGACAATATCAGCCTGACCGTCAACGAGGGTGAAATTCTCGGCATCGTCGGTGAGAGCGGCAGCGGGAAATCGACGCTCGGCAGGATCATCGCCCGCCTCGCGACCCCAAGCGGCGGCTTGCTGAAATTTGCCGGCGAGAATTTACCTGCCAGCAAGGCCCGCCAAGCGAAGCTCGACGTCCAGATGATCTTTCAGGACTCCGCTTCATCCCTCAATCCACGCAAGAGAGTGAAGCATATCCTTGGCGAGGCTCTCAAGGCTGCCGGAGTGCCGAAGGAAAACCGCAAATCCGAAATTCAGGGCCTTTTGAGACGCTGCGGGCTTTCTGAGATGATGGGCGAACGGTTCCCGCACGCACTTTCCGGCGGCCAGCGCCAGCGCGTGAATATTGCGCGTGCGGTTGCGATGAAGCCCAGGATCATCATTGCCGATGAGCCTGTTTCGGCGCTCGACGTGTCGATGCAGATGCAGATCATCGAGCTTCTGCGAAAGCTGAACGAGGAGACCGGTGTCACCCTGGTCTTCATCAGCCATGACCTGGCCCTGGTCCGCAAGATCTGCGATCGGGTGGTCGTCATGAATTCCGGGACGATCGTTGAAACCGGCGATCCCGTCGCCGTGGTCGACGCTCCGCAGCACGTCTACACGAAGTCGCTCATCGCAGCAGTGCCCAGGTCACAATTTGAATAACGCCGGATTTGCTGAGGCCTAGCTGCCGATTTTTGAGGTATCGTCACCATTTGCAGTAAAAAACATGAATTTAAAATACCACTTTTTTACTGGAGTGCGGTATCTTGTCACACGATCATGGCTGGCGTAATCCAGATCCGTTATGCCTTGGGCTGACTACGAATTTCGTTTGGTGGCGCTGCTTTTCAGCGCTCAAAATGCCATCACGTTGGGACTGCGATGAACCTTTACTTGGACTACCTGGCTGAGATCAAAAGCAGAGAAACTCAAGGGCTCGCGCCGAAGCCGATCGATGACGGCGCGCTTGTCGCCGAGATCATCAAGCTGATCGAGGATGCGGGCAGCGAGCATCGGAAAGATGCCCTGCATTTCTTCATCTACAATACGTTGCCGGGTACGACCAGCGCAGCGGGCGTGAAGGCGGCATTCCTCAAGAAAATCATTCTCGGCGAGACCATCGTCCCCGAGATCACTCCCAAATTCGCTCTCGAACTTCTTTCCCATATGAAGGGCGGACCGTCGGTGAAGGTTCTTCTCGACATCGCCCTTGGCGATGCGCCGGCAATTGCCGCGCAGGCAGGAGAGGTCCTGAAGACCCAGGTCTTCCTTTACGATGCCGACATGTTCCGCTTGCGCGATGCCTACAAGGCAGGCAACGCCGTCGCGAAGGGCGTGCTGGAGAGCTATGCCAAGGCCGAGTTCTTCACCAAGCTTCCCGATGTCGAGGACGAGATCAAGATCGTCACCTTCATCGCCGCCGAAGGCGATATCTCGACGGACCTTCTGTCTCCCGGCAATCAGGCGCATTCGCGGTCGGACCGTCAGTTGCACGGCCAGTGCATGATCACGCCGGAAGCGCAGGCGGAGATCGTCGCGCTACAGAAGCAGCATCCCGACAAGCGGGTGATGATGATCGCTGAAAAGGGCACGATGGGCGTGGGTTCGTCGCGCATGTCCGGCGTCAACAACGTGGCGCTTTGGACGGGCAAGCAGGCAAGCCCCTACGTCCCCTTCGTCAACGTGGCACCGATCGTTGCAGGCACCAACGGCATCTCGCCGATTTTCGCCACAACCGTGGACGTGACCGGCGGTATCGGCCTTAACCTGAAGAACTGGGTGAAGAAGACCGGCGAAGACGGCAAGCCGATCCTGAACAACGAAGGCAATCCGATCCTCGACCAGAAGTTCTCGGTCGAGACCGGAACTGTTCTGAAGATCGACGCCAAGACCAAGAAGCTGCGTGACGAGAATGGCGAGGAACTGGTGGATATCGCCTCCTCCTTCACGCCGCAGAAGATGGAGTTCATGAAGGCGGGCAGCTCCTACGCCATCGTTTTCGGCAAGAAGCTCCAGACCTTCGCCGCCCAGGCGCTCGGCGTCGAGCCGACGCCGGTATTTGCGCCGAACAAGGAAATTGCCATCGAAGGTCAGGGCCTCACTGCCGTCGAAAAGATCTTCAACCGCAACGCGGTGGGCGTTACGCCGGGCAAGATCCTGCATGCAGGTTCGGACGTTCGCGTGAAGGTCAACATCGTCGGCTCGCAGGATACGACCGGCCTGATGACAGCGCAGGAGCTCGAGGCGATGGCGGCAACCGTCATCTCGCCGCTGGTTGACGGCGCCTATCAGTCGGGCTGCCATACGGCATCCGTCTGGGACAAGAAGGCCCAGGCGAATATTCCGAAGCTGATGTCCTTCATGAACAATTTCGGCGTCATCACCGCGCGTGACCCGAAAGGCGTGTACCATTCGATGACGGACGTCATCCATAAGGTGCTCAACGACATCACCGTGGATGATTGGGCGATCATCATCGGCGGCGACAGCCACACGCGCATGTCCAAGGGCGTGGCCTTCGGTGCCGACTCCGGCACGGTGGCATTGGCACTGGCAACCGGCGAGGCGACCATGCCGATCCCGCAGTCGGTCAAGGTGACCTTCAAGGGCACGATGCATCCGTACATGGACTTCCGCGACGTTGTCCATGCAACGCAGGCGCAGATGCTCAAGCAGTGTGGCGACAACGTCTTCCAGGGCCGTATCATCGAAGTGCATATCGGTACGCTGCTGGCCGACCAGGCCTTCACCTTCACCGACTGGACGGCTGAAATGAAGGCCAAGGCCTCGATCTGTATCACCGAGGACGAGACGCTGATCGAGTCGCTCGAAATCGCCAAGTCGCGCATCCAGATCATGATCGACAAGGGCATGGACAATGCCGCGGCTACACTGAAGGGCCTGATCGACAAGGCTGACCAGCGCATCGCCGAAATCCGTTCGGGTGAAAAGCCTGCGCTCTCTCCGGATGAGAATGCGAAATATTTCGCCGAGGTGGTAGTTGATCTCGACATTATCGACGAGCCGATGATCGCCGATCCCGATGTCAACAATGCCGATGTCTCCAGGCGCTATACCCACGACACGATCCGCCCCGTTTCCTATTATGGCGGCACCAAGAAGGTCGATCTCGGCTTTGTCGGTTCGTGCATGGTGCATAAGGGCGATATGAAGATCGTCGCACAGATGCTCAAGAACCTGGAAAAGGATACGGGCAAGGTGGAATTCAAGGCGCCGCTCGTCGTCGCGGCTCCGACCTACAACATCATCGACGAATTGAAGGCCGAAGGGGATTGGGAAATCCTCCAGAAGTATTCGGGCTTCGAGTTCGATGACCTGAAGCCGAAGACCACCAATCGCACCGAATACGAGAACATCCTGTACCTCGAGCGGCCGGGCTGCAATCTCTGCATGGGCAACCAGGAAAAGGCGGAGAAGGGCGATACCGTACTGGCCACCTCGACTCGTCTATTCCAGGGGCGCGTCGTAGAAGACACCGCTGAAAAGAAGGGAGAATCGCTTCTCGCCTCGACGCCGGTAGTGGTCCTGTCGGCGATTCTTGGAAGGACGCCGAGCGCGGAAGAGTACAAGGCAGCGGTCGAAGGAATCGACCTCACCAAGTTCGCTCCGCCGAAGGCAGCTCCGATCGATTCCCTGTCCGTTCAATACTAAGGATAGCGGTGACATGTTGTGCCGAAAGGGCGGCCGATTTCGTCGGCATGCCCTTTCGCCAAGCGCGTATTTGCTTTCCCATCAAGCGTCATTGCCGTGAGGTTCAGTTTGCGGCAATGGCTGGAGTCCGTATCGCGGATGCGAACCGATTGATCGGCAAACGCAGCGCCGGTCGCGGTTTTATGATCCGTTCGATTGATGCGGCCTCTCAGCTTTTGCGTCCTTTTCTATGGAGATCGGTGCTTCAAGGCAGACGCAATTGCGGCCAGCGGACTTGGCTGCATACAGAGCCTTGTCGGCGGCACGAAACAGGTCGTCGGAGCTTCTGCCCGGCCTGCTTTTCGCGACTCCAAAGCTGGCAGTCACATTCAATGTCTGATCGGGGCTGATGGTTATCCCTGTATCGGCTATCGCTTCGCGAAGAGATTCGGCGACGCGTCTCAGCACTTCGATATTTGCGTTTTCGATCAATATTGCGAACTCCTCTCCTCCGAACCGCGCGACGATATCGCCTGAGCGCACATTGCGGGAAAGAAGCTGGGCAACCGACTTCAGTACGGTGTCACCAGTGGCATGGCCGTAGGTATCATTGATGCTTTTGAACCGGTCTATGTCCACGATAATCAGGCCGACATCTGGCTTAGCAACAACTCCATCGCGAGAGGGGGAAAACCTCTGATCGAAGCTGCGGCGGTTCAGCAGCCCGGTCAGACCGTCCGTCGTCGCTTGAAACATAAGCTGCGCGGTCAGTTGCTGTCGCTCCAGGAGCTTTGCTCGCAGGACGTTGAGCGCCGTGAATACTTCCTCGATCTCGGCCCTACCTTTTTCGGGGGGCAGATCGGTATCGAGTTCTCGATCCTCCGCCAGCAGAACAATATGGTCACGCGCTTTCAGCAGAGGCTCGAATATCATTCTTTGCGTGCCAACCAAGAGCACGACGTCGATGAGCACGATGAGTACTGTGAGGACAGCGACCCAGAAGAACCAAAGCGAGGCCGAATGCAGCTCACGATCTGCCTTTTCCAGCATCAGATTGAGGTAAGAGAGGCGAATTTGCTCGAGCGGTGCGAAAGTCGGCACAATGGCATCGGTCATCGTCGCTGTCGTGAACGAGAAGTTTCCGGTTGCCGCCTCCCTTTCCAGGCGGTCGACGATATCCATCCCATCGCCGAAAAAGATGACTTCGACATCGGCAATGGACTTGGAAAGCGACGGATATCGTTCCAGATGTGGTCTCGTTAATTCCCACAGCTGACGAATTCGGCCGAAGGTCTGTTGCAGTCTCTTTTGATCGTCGGCGGTAATGGCTGCGCGTTTGGCGATATAGGGCGTCAGGATCGAACCGAGGCGGCCGGCAAAATCTCGGATTTCGAAGAGATTCTGGCCGATCAGCGCCTGATCCGCCAAGCTCTCGCCACTGCCATTCGTTTCCAGTGCGGTCGCATTGATAAGCGGGCGAATGGCATCGACGGCATTGAGCATTCCGCTGATCGCTTCGCGGATCATTCCCAGGTCTCGGTCCGCGAAAGGTCGAGCAAGAAGTCTGTCGACCTTCAGCCTCGCCTCCGCAAGCTCGGTCTTGGTTCGCAACAGTTCATTCTTCCCCTTCTCCGGGTCAAGCTGGGTGATGCGCTGCAGACTTTCATTGCTATTGGCTCGGAACTTTATCAGGCGCTGTGCTACTTCCGAACTTGGGGCAAAATCCCCTCCAAGCATCGTGTTCGTGGGGCCACGCTCGGCTGATATGACGTTGGCTGCGATCAGGACTTCACGATAGAGCCTAAGCGCTTGATGGCTGCGCTTCGCATGCAGATAATGGCTTGCTATCGTGATCAAGAGCGCTGCGGCAAGCGCCAGTGACAAGCCAAGAAGAGTAAGGCAGCCATAGGCCACTTGCGCGCGCAGTGCAGTTTTCCGAAGCGATAATCTTTCGATGATACGCGGCACTCCCAAAGGCCACTCCTCCTTATGTGATTGGTGCTCCTGTTTTACGGGAAAATCAACAATGACTAATTAAAGTTCAGGGGGAATATTCGAGTCTATGCAACCTTTGCGGTGAACTCGCGCGTAACGGCGGTTTCTTACTTTGACAGCATGTGCTCGAAAGCCGATGGCTATGGAGAACCCTGCGGCACATCAGATCGAACTCAAGATGAGTTATGACGGTAGTCGATTTTACTTCTGTCTGACGGCGCGCCTCAACGATGCCGCTTCGATGATCGATTTGCTCATTTTTCCTGCACCGGTTGCGCAAGCCTTAAGCATATGATCTAGCGAAGAAATTTTACTGCGCGGAACGACAAGAATATGTGCGCCCGCCGACAATGGTACTCGGCCCGATTGCCCCTAAGCTCCATCCTGTCTGCTGCGTGAAAAAAGCAGCATCTAACCAATGGAGCGGGACATGAAAACATTTGGAACTGGGAGTATTAAGACCCTTCGCCGGACATGGCTTGGCCTCGGCTTTGCTGCCCATCTTTTCGCGGCCGCAATGGGTGCTGTAATCTTCGCGCCATCGTCGGAGGCCCAGGCCGCAGCACCGGCTGCCTGCGCCGACCTGCAGGCAAAATATCCGTCGTTGAAGGGCAAGACGCTGGTCAACGCCATCAATCCGCATACGCCGGGCTACGAAGCGCTCGATCCGAACGATCCGACCAAATATGTCGGCTTCGACATCGATCTTGGCGAGGCGATCGGTGATTGCCTCGGGTTCAAGGTGGAATACAAGTCTGTCACCTTCGCCGCACTTTTGACGACGCTGCAGGCCGGCCAGGCGGATATCGTCATTTCCGATATCTACGCCACCAAGGATCGCGCCAAGGCCGGCGACTTCATCACTTATCTGAAGGTCTATGACGGCGTTCTCGTCGCCAAGGGCAATCCGAAGAAGATCGATGGCATCAACAAGTCGCTCTGCGGCACGGTTGCCGCTGAGAACACTGGCTATGTCGAGGTACCGCTGATCCAGGCACTGGAGGCGGAATGCAAGGCAGCCGGACTGGCGGCGCCTGAAATCCAGCTCTACGACAACAATGCCAACTGCATCCAGGCGATCCTGGCCGGCCGCGCCGACACCTATATCAACGACGTCAACACCGTCGATGGTGCGGTCAAGGCCTATCCTGACAAGCTGGAAAAGGCGACGGCCGTCACCTTGCCCTACTCGGTCGGCATCGCCGTGCCGCTCGGCAAGCATGACTTCCGCGCAGCGATCATGGCGGCCCTCACTGAAATCCAAAAGTCCGGCCAGCAGGTCGAGATGATGAAGAAGTGGAACCTTCCGGAAGCCCAGATGGAAGAGCCTAAGCTCGTTCTGGCCGACTGAGCTTTTTTCCACCAACTGACCGGGCGCTTCCAGGCCCGGTCAATGCTCCTCGAACGCCAAGCAGGCCGATGGATCTCTTCCTTCATTATCTCAGCCAGCCCTACCTGATGACCGGCATCGTCTATACGCTGCTGATCACCTGTTATGGGCTCGCCGGCGGTGCCGTCATGGGTATCGTGCTTGCCGCCATGCAACTCAGCCGCTTTCGCATGCTGGCAGTCATTGCGCGCGCTTACGCAATCATCTTTCGCGGCACGCCGCTGATCCTGCAGATGATCTTCTGCTACAATGCCTTGCCGATGATCGGCATCCGACTCACCGCCATCGAGGCGGCAAGCCTGGCGCTCGCATTGAACGAGGCGCCGTTCATCGCCGAAATCATCCGCGCCAACGTAATTGCCGTCGATCGTGGACAGATTGCGGCAGGTCAGGCGCTCGGCATGCGGCCACTTGCGATCATGCTGCGCATCGTCGTGCCTCAGGCCTTCCGCACCATGGTGCCCGGGCTCGGCAATGAGGCGGTCAGCGCGCTGAAGAATTCTTCGCTCGCCTCGGTCGTATCGGTGCAGGAACTGACCCTGCGCAGTACCCAGCTGGCATCATCGACCTTCGACTTCTTCTCTATCTTCTTCGCCTCCGGGTTGATGTATCTGGTCCTGACAGGCGCGATTGCCGTCATCCAACTCGTCGTTGAAGCAACGCTGGACCTCGAAAAGCAGAAGAATGGCAGCAGTTTGGAGCGGCTTCTACCCTGGCGCCGGGCGGAGACTGTTGAAGATCTCCCCGCCGATCCTGTGCCCCCGGTCGTTGCTGTTGAGGTGCCGCTGCCGCCCGCAACTGTGAAAGCATCGCGCCCGCTCGACAAGGAGAAGCGTTGGGCGGCGCTCACCACCAGTCGTGCTGCAGTTGACATCCGCGATCTGCGCAAGAGCTATTCTGGTCGTACGGTATTGGGCGGACTAAGCCTCGATGTGCGCATCGGCGAGGTGGTGGCACTGCTGGGACCAAGCGGATCCGGAAAGAGCACGCTTCTGCGCTGCATCAATCACCTGGAAACCTGGGACAGCGGGGTGATCGAGGTTCTCGGGCGACGGATCGGCACCGGAGCGGACGGAAAGCCGCTTTCTCCGCGTGCGATTGCCAATGAGCGAGCCAGTGTCGGTGTCGGCATGGTATTCCAGAATTTCAATCTGTTCGGCCACCTGACGGCCAGGGAGAACATTGCAGGCCCGCTACGTTGGGTACAGGGGCTCTCGGTCAGCGAAGCGGGCCGACGGGCAGATGAACTTCTCGCCCGCGTCGGTCTTTCGCATCGGGCAGATGCCCTGCCACGTCACATGTCGGGTGGCCAGCAGCAGCGTGTCGCCATTGCCCGAGCGCTTGCGCCCAATCCCGCCATCCTGCTTCTCGACGAGCCGACCTCGGCGCTCGATCCGGAACTGGTCAGTGAGGTGCTTGAGGTGATCCGTCGGCTGGCAGTCGAGGACGGGCTGACAATGGTGATTTCCACCCACCAGATCGGCTTTGCCCGCGATGTGGCCGACCGGGCGGTGTTTCTCGCCGAAGGTGTGATTGTCGAACAGGGGGCTGCAGACGAAATGCTTGTCAGACCCAAGAACCCGCGCACCGCGCAATTCCTTCAGATCATGGAAGACGAGGCCGGCCAGACCGTATGACGGTCCGCGGCGAGCCTAGCAATCGGAGAACCAGATGAAACACTACACACTGCCAGTTTCGCCTTCCACGGTGCATTGGGGCTATTTCAGCAAGGCGGTCGAACCGGCTCTGGTGCTGAAGTCCGGTGACCGCGCGACGATCGAAACGCTCACCCATCACGCCAACGACGATTACGAGCGGATGATCGAAGGTGATCCGGCAGCGGAAGCGATCTTTCACTGGACGAAGGAACAGAAGACGATCTCGCGACGTGGTTCAGGCCCAACCGAAGGACCGTTCAAGATCGGAGCAGGCGAGGGGGTTGGTGTTCATCTTTTGACCGGTCCCATCGCCATCGAGGGCGCCGAACCGGGCGATATCCTGGAGGTGCGCGTTCTCGATGTCCGACCGCGCCCAAGCTGCAGCGCCTGCTATGCCGGTCGTTGCTTCGGCTCGAATGCAGCAGCGAACTGGGGCTTTCACTATCACGACCTGATCGAGGAGCCGAAGCCACGCGAAGTAGTAACAATCTTCGAGCTGGACACAGCCGGCGAGCCCTTTGCCAAGGCAGTCTACAATTACATCTGGACGCCGCAGACCGATCCGGACGGCATCGTCCATCCGACCATCGATTATCCCGGTGTTCGGGTCGATCATCGGTTGGTCAAACGGCGTGAAAATATCCTGCAAAATGTGCGCGTTCCTGCACGCCTGCATTTCGGCACGATGGGCCTGGCGCCGGCCGAAGCCGATTTCGTCAGCTCCATCCCCCCTTCCTATACAGGCGGCAATATTGATGACTGGCGGATCGGCCGCGGTGCACGCATGTATTACCCGGTCGCCGTCGACGGCGCCTATTTCTCCGTCGGTGATCCCCATGCGGCACAGGGCGATAGCGAACTCGGCGGCACGGCGATCGAGACATCGCTGACCGGGGATTTCGAATTCGTCCTGCACAAAAAGGAGGATCTGGCCGGCACGATCCTCGAAGGGTTGTCGCATCCGATGCTGGAAACCGAGGAGCAGTGGTCGGTCTATGGCTTTACCTACGCCAACTATCTCGAAAGCCTCGGTGTCAACGCGCAAACGGAAATCGCCCAGCATTCCAGCGTCGACCGTGCAATGCGCGATGCATTTCGCAAGCTCCGCCGCTTCCTGATGACCGCGCATAAACTCAGCGAGGACGAGGCGATCGCATTGATGTCGGTCGCGGCTGATTTCGGTGTGACGCAGGTGGTCGACGCCAATTGGGGCGTTCACGGATCGATCCGTAAGAACGTATTCCGATGCTATTGAGACCGGGTCTGGCATTTCCTTCTTCGCAGGTGCAAGATAGCGGCATCAAGGCGCTCCACGCGTCGTTCCGCACCTCGGATGAAGGGATGAATGTCAGGCAGTTCATAGCCGAATCCTATCCCAGCGATACTCGCGCCGATATGTGGCGCGAGGTGCTGGCGGAGCTTCATCTTCATTCGATCGGTCCCGACGGCGAGACGGGGCGATATTCCAGCGCGATCCTGCGCGGCGACCGTCAAAGTGGCATTCTCGCCCGCCTCGTAGCCAGTTCTCAAACGCTGTCATCCATTCCGCAACGTTCCCGTATGCTGTTGGGCATTGTGCCGCTCGACACGGAAGTCGATGTCGCCGGCGACGGTTTCAATCTCAAGGTCGACAGCGGAGCGCTGGTCGTGGTGCAGATGGACCGGCCGTGGGAGATGAGAATCTCGGGCAATAATCGAATCCTTGTCTTTGGTCTTTCCGATGCAGCCATGCAGCGGCGCGGCGCCGGATGGACACCATTTGCCGACCCTCGCTGCTATCCTTCGAAGGGACTGGCATCGGTTTTTATCCGTGCGGTAGAAAGCGCTGCGGCGGAAATGGAAGCCTTTTCAGACGCCGAGTGGCAGTCGTTCGAGCAGTTCATCGCAGATCTTTTCGTCACCATGATCGTCGAGACGGAAGCATCCGAGATGCGCTCGACGCCAAGCCTTGCGGCACTGTTCAACCGGATCACGGTAGCGATCGAAAAGCGACTGCATGATCCCGATTTGTCATCGGCCAAGGTCGCGCGGGTGGAGGGGATCTCCGAACGCTATCTGCAGAAATTGTTCGAGCAGAACGGAGAGAGTTTCACCCATTATCTGCGCGAGCGCCGCCTGCAACGCGCCCGCACGGCGTTGGTGACTTCGGCGGAAATCAGGCTTCCGGTTGCCGATGTCGCCTATAGCTGCGGTTTCAGCGATGCGGCGAACTTTAACCGTGTGTTCAAGGAGCGCTTCGGCTTGCCACCGGGCGCGTTCCGCAATCGTCATCTTGAGAGCCAGATTGACGGCATCAACCCGGAACAACGCGGGTGGCCCGTGAAGGCTCTTGCCACGAAGAAGCAGCCCATGCGTAACGGGCTGGATGATGGCCGCAGGCGAGATGAGTGGGTTGCATCTCCGGCAGCTCGCGCCATCAGCGCCCACCACAAGCTCGGGATCGACGCCTCGAATGTTCACTGGGGGTATTTCAGCCGATCGTTGGAGCCGGTGCTGGAGATCAATTCCGGCGACACCGTGGAGATCGAGACGCTCAGCCAGCACGGCTCCGATGCGCCGGAACTGATGATTGCCGGTGATGCCGCGGCCGAGGAGGTGTTTCATTGGACGAAGGACCGCAAGTCTGTCGATCGCCGTGGCGCGGGGCCGGTTGATGCGTCGATTTTCGGGCGTGGCGCCGGCGAGGGGTTCGGCGTGCATATCTGCACCGGCCCGATCTATGTGAACAATGCCGAGCCGGGCGACGTCATTGAGGTTCATATCGAGGATATGTTGCCGCGGCCGTGTCGTGGGCCGGGCTATGAAGGGCGATATTTCGGCAGCAATGTCGCGGCCTGGTGGGGGTATCACTACGGTGAATTGTTGAGCGAGCCGAAGCCGCGCGAGAACATCACGATATACGAGGTCTTTCCGGAGGAAGGATACGCTCAGGCACTCTATTCCTATCCATGGGCGCCGCAGACGGATCCATATGGTGTCGTCCACCGGACTTATGACTATCCCGGCGTGCCGGTTGAGGCGGCAAGCGTCGATATTCGCCGGGCGACACGAAGCGACATCCGTATTCCACTTCGGCCGCATTTCGGCGTTATCGCGCTGGCGCCACGAGAAGTGGATCTCATCGATTCCGTGCCGCCGGCGTATTTCGGCGGCAATCTCGATAATTGGCGGCTCGGCAAGGGGGCGAGTATTTTCCTGCCGGTATCGGTTCATGGCGGCCTGCTGTCGATTGGCGATCCGCATGCGGCGCAGGGTGACGGCGAGCTTTCGGGGACGGCAATCGAATGCTCGATGACCGGGCGGGTGAGGATCACGCTGCACAAGAAGGATCCGCGGTTCAACGACCTGACCTATCCTTTGATCGAGACGCCGGGCGAATGGGTGCTGACGGGATTCAGCCATCCCGACTATCTGGCCGAATTCGGCGCGAAAGGGCAGGGGGAGGTTTATGCCAAGTCTTCCCTCGACCTTGCGATGAAGGACGCTTTCCGCAAGGCGAGGCGTTTCCTGATGTCGGTCCAGGGCCTTGGTGAAGACGAGGCGATCGCGGTGATGTCGGCTGCCGTCGATTTCGGCGTTACCCAGGTCGTCGACGGGAACTGGGGCGTCCATGCGATCATCCGTAAGGCCATATTCGAGAGTGAGTAGGAATAACCACATGCAGTTTCATATGATATCCGGAGGCCCAAAGCCGGTCGCGCCCTTCAGCCACGCGGTGGAGACCGATGGCTTCGTCTTCGTCACCGGCCAAATGCCCGACACGCCCGGCACACCCGGCTTATTGCCGGACGGGATCGAGGCCCAGACGCATCATGTCATGGCGAACCTGAAGACGGTTCTCGCCCGCCTTGAGCTCGGCCTCGAACATGTGGTGATGGCGCGCATTTATCTGACACGGTTCAAAGAGGACTATGAGGCGATGAACGCCACCTATCGCAGCTATTTTCCTGCTGACCGGCTGCCGGCCAGAACATGTGTCGGAGTGACCGGCCTTGCTTACGATGCCTTGATCGAGATCGATCTCGTCGCCCGACGTCCGGATTAGAGGTCAGTGATCGGTGCTTCCATAAGCCCCCGCGACAGAATGCAGGCATCTACACAACCGCCCGACCCGCGGTCATTAATCAATTCCAGGTGAATGCCCGGATGCTTCAGGCAAAGTTTGATCTGAAATGCGGGAGTTTCTGCCGTTCTTGCTCGATAATGAACACGATAACGGCGAAACCGTTAGCCAACGTTACCAGCAAAGAGTGTTTGGTGCCTTGGGATTTGATGACTTTGAGAGTAAGGGCATGAACGAGAAGATTCGTTTGAGGTTGAGTACGGCCGGCCGTTTCATTCGACGAACCATTCGACGGCGGCATCAGGTCGCTTCATGAACGTCGAGACCGACCCTATAATGTTAGATCAACCTGCTTCGACCTTAACGACGGAACGTGCACGTCCAAACTTTCGCGTCATCGCGCTGATCATCGCCAGCGCGATGTTGATGGAAAACATTGACGCGACGGTGCTTGCAACTGCCTTGCCGACCATGGCGCGTGACTTCGGGGTCGATGCGCCGGCGATGTCAGTCGCGCTCACCTCCTATCTTCTCAGCCTGGCGATCTTCATCCCGGCCAGCGGCAGGATCGCTGACAATTATGGATCTCGCACCGTTTTCCGGGCCGCCATTGTCCTCTTCATCGTCGGGTCGGTATGCTGTGTCGTTGCACCGACCTTGCCGGCCCTTGTCGCCGCTCGCCTGCTGCAGGGTGTCGGCGGCGCGATGATGATGCCGGTCGGCCGCCTCGTCCTGATGAGAAGCGTCGAACGCAAGGATATGGTGAGCGCACTTTCCTGGCTGTTGATACCGGCGCTGGCGGGGCCGATTATCGGGCCGCCGCTCGGGGGACTGATCGTCACCTATCTTGATTGGCGATGGATTTTTTACATCAACGTGCCCATCGGCGTCGTTGGAGTGATCGCCGTGTCGATTTTCATCGAGGACTTCAAGGGCACCTCGGTAATACCCTTCGACTGGATCGGGTTCTTTCTGTCAGGCATTTCTCTTGGAGCACTGCTGTTCGGATTCGAGTTCGGCAGTCATGTAGGGCAGGGATGGATGGCGATCGGTCTGGTGGCGGTCGGCGTGTTATGCGGGCTGCTCTATCTGCGCCATGCGCGTCGCCATCCTGCCCCTATCCTCGATTTCTCGTTGATGAAGGTTCCAAGTTTCGGAACATCGGTCATCGCCGGTTCTTTGACCCGGATTACCCAGGGCGCCCATCCGTTTCTGCTTCCGTTGCTGTTCCAGATCGGCTTTGGGTATTCTGCCGCTGAGGCCGGCCAGATGGTTGCCGCCACCGCGATCGGCGCACTTGTCATGAAGCCTTTCGCCAAGCCCGTCTATCGCTATCTCGGCTTCCGCACGAGCCTCGCGATAAATGGCGTGCTGGGTACTGCTGGCTATGCGGTATGCGCACTTTTCAGACCGGATTGGCCGACATGGCTGATGTTCGTGGCCATGGTTCTCGGTGCGTTTTTCATGTCCTTTCAATTCATGGCCTACAACACCATTGCCTATGACGAGATCCCGCCGGAAAGGATGAGTTCTGCAACGAGTTTTTATAGCAGTTTCCAGCAGCTGATGCTGTCTTTGGGAATCTGCATCGGCGCTCTCGCTATCCGCGGTTCGATGGCAATAAGTGGCAATATGGAACCACAGCTGAATGACTTTTCCATCTCGTTCATCGTCGTGACGACAATTTCGCTTTGCGCCACGGCCTGGAACCTGAAATTTCATCGAGACGCGGGCGCTGAAATCAGCGGTCATCCCGTCAGCCATCCGTGATCTCCGTAGCGGGCCGCAACGCTTGGATTTAGATTGAAGTCCTCCAGGTCTGATGACGATGGCAGGTAGCAAAATGGCGCTGATTGCCAGCCATCCGCAAGTGAAGACCTCTGTTGGTCGTTCTCTCCGCTGGAACCCGCACACGGATTGACTTAGGGGTCGGCCCCATCGCTACCGAAGTCGGTTGTGTAGGCTGCTCCGTTGTCAGGAGACGAGCTGTTGGGCGCCTGTCAACGGCGAAAGATCAATATTGTCTTTGGCTATCTCAATTGTCGCCCTGAGCACAGCCATCACGATATGCGCTCTATCCCACCCCGCCATTTCAGCCATTTCGATCAGTCTCGAAATGGAGGGTTCCAAGGCGAATTTGCACTCTTCCTGATAGTCCAAAGAACTGCGCAAATTCGAAGGGGAATTTATCTGTGGCACGTTTTGAAATTCTCCGATCGGCAATACCTATGGATAAGCATTAGCAAGAGGGCTTTTCCTGCTTATGTCGCCTTTGTGTCTAAGCGTTGCTGCAGAGGGCGTTGCGATCAATGAAGGCTAACGTTTTGTTGTTCATACAGTCAGACGTTTCGATGCAGGCGCGCCGGAAGCGCCGAGAGTTTCCGGACTGATCGAGATTGTACCAACAGAGTTCGCCGACTCTCGATAGGAAGCGCCGCGAGAATTGATCGGAATTCAGTTGCGGAAAGGGTTCGGCTAGGATCTGATATCCCTCGGATGGCCGAATTTTCCGGCGCCACTACGTTTCTTCCTCCTCTCACGCGACTGGTTCACCAGCGGCCGAATTGGCGGCGGTGCCTTCGGCACGATCAGTCTACTGCCTGCGACTTTCTATCGGAACTCTATCTATGGACATTCAATCCCGGCCAGACGGCGCCCTTTCCGCGATATCTCAACCGCGTATGCCGGAGGTAATCGACGGTCTGCCAGCTCCACGCCGCTATATCGCCGTCGCAGCGGTTCTTGCAGGTATAACTTTGGCAGTGCTTGATGCGGCCATCGCCAATGTCGCGCTGCCGACCATGGCGCACGACCTGAACGTATCGCCCGCGGCCTCGATCTGGGTCGTTACGGGCTATCAGATCGCCCTCGTGATGGCACTCTTGCCGTGTGCGGCATTGGGCGAAAGTCTCGGCTATCGTCGTGTGTTTGCGGCCGGCGTCGTGATTTTCACCGTCGGCTCGGCCCTTTGCACCATCTCCCCGACCTTGCAAATCCTCGTCGCGGCCCGGTTCCTGCAGGGATTGGGTGGTGCAGCCATCATGTCGCTCATCGCGGCACTTTTGCGCTTTACCTACCCCAAGCGGATGCTGGGACGCGGCATCGCGCTCAATGCCTTGATCGTCGCGCTCGCTTCGGCGGCGGGCCCGACGATCGGCGCAGCAATCCTGCAGGTCTCAGGCTGGCCCTGGCTTTTCGCGGTTAATATTCCGATCGGGGTGGCAATCATCCTTGTATTTCGGGCGCTGCCGGAAACCCCGGGCTCTCGCCGGAAGATCGATCTCCTCAGCGTCATTCTCAACGCGGCGGTATTCGCGCCCCTCATCGTCGGTGCGGAAATGCTGGCGACGCGGCCGATTGTGGGCGTTTGCCTCCTTGCCTTTTCTGCTCTCTGCCTCGTCCTGCTCGTTCGCCGTGAAGCTCCGCGCCCGAAGCCGCTCATTCCGCTCGATCTTCTGCGCGAATGGCCCTTCCGCATTTCCGTCGTCGCATCGATGTGCTGCTTTTCTGCACAGATGGTGAGCTATGTCGCGCTTCCCTTCTATCTGCAGCATGTCCTCGGCAAGCCCGCATTCATGACGGGGCTATACATGACGCCATGGCCTCTGACGGTTGCATTGGCCGCGCCGGTCTCAGGCAGACTTTGCGAGCGCTTCCCAACCGCATGGCTATGCGCTGCCGGTGGTGGGTGCCTGGCCATTGGTCTTGTCCTGTGTGCCGCCTGGGATTTCCAGACGAGCCTTGCTCCCTTAATCGCCATTACCATCATCTGTGGCCTCGGCTTCGGCTTCTTCCAGACCCCCAACAACCGCAACATGCTTCTATCTGCTCCGGCCGAACGCAGCG